>PYJC01000039.1 GCA_003635255.1 Candidatus Poribacteria bacterium
ATCGTAGGAATAATCACAAGTCCACATCGTAATCTTTGCGTCCCCCGCAGCGAGATCAATTGTAATGCGCACCGGATCCTGTGCGAACAGCGCGGTTGCTTGGTCTTCATCGTAGCCAGCGTCCATTCCGTCCTTAACGAGTTGGTAATCGGCGAGATAGACGTTCACCTGATACGGATCGAATGCCGCACCTGATTTCCCGATCGCCATCATGATTCGTCCCCAATTCGCATCGTTAGCGAAAACAGCGGTTTTAACGAGCGGCGATTCCGCAACAGCACGTGCCGCTTTTTCTGCATCGTTCCGATTTCTCGCATGTTTGACTACCACCTCAACGAGTTTCGTCGCGCCTTCACCGTCGCGGGCAAGCATCTTCACCAATTCTGTACAGACGAACAGAAGTCCCTCACAAAATGTTTCGTAATTTTCCCCATCTGCCGTAACAATCTCGGTGTTGTTAGCGTGTCCAGTCGCGAGCATTAGCACCGTATCATTCGTGCTGCGATCAGTATCCACAGTCAAAAGGTTATAGGTGTCGTCTACTACGCGATTTAAAGCCGCCTGCAGCGTTTCAGCATTAATCTTAGCATCCGTTGTCAGATAGGAGAGCATCGTTGCCATATTCGGTGCGATCATGCCAGACCCTTTCGCGATCCCGCCGATCCTCACGGGTACACCCTCAATTTCCACTTCTACGGCGACAGATTTCGGATGTGTATCGGTCGTCATAATCGCTTCAGCGGCATCGCTACCACCTTCGGTGCTAAGTGCGCTTGCGGTGGCTTGAATCCCACTTTCGATTTTATCCATCGGCAACTGCTGTCCGATCACACCCGTAGAAGAAACGAGGACGAGGTTCGCGTCTATACCGAGTTGTTCAGCGGTTACAGTGGCCATCCGTCGTGCGTTCGCCATGCCGAGCTCACCCGTGCAAGCGTTGGCGTTTCCGCTATTGACAATAACGGCTTGTGCGCGTCCATCACTGAGATGCTCGCGGCATACCAAAACGGGTGCGGCGGTTACGCTGTTCTTTGTGAAGACACCGGCGGCGGTCGCAGGGGTATCGGTAACAATGAGTGCTACGTCTTTAGTATCCGCGGCTTTAATACCTGCGTGAACACCCGCAGCACGGACACCGGGGACAGCGGTAATCCCGCCATCTATCTGTTTCATGAAATGCTCCTTGAGGAATAGTGTGGCGTAAATTATAATACATATTATGGGAATTGTCAAAGAGAAAACGGAACATGGAAATTGAAAATTCATTTCGCAAATAAAACAGAAATATGCTATACTTATTCACAAATACGCAAAAAACGAGGAGAAAAAGATGCACACCATTTTAGAACGTTATCAAAAAACCTTTGCGAAAGATAGAGAAATGTCGCAGACTGCAAATCATCTTTTCCCGGATGGTGTGACGCACGACGGACGCTATATGACCCCTTTTCCTGTCTATATTACCCATGCCGATGGATCGAAAAAATGGGGATTTGATGACAAGGAATTCATCGACTATTGGGCGGGACACGGGGCATTGCTTCTCGGACATAATCCACCAGAGGTTGTAGAAGCGGTAACGACGCAGATGCACCGAGGCACACACTACGGAGCATGCCACCCGTTGGAATTGGAATGGGGTTCGCTCGTAACGCAACTCATTCCGTCAGCGGAGCGCGTCCGGTTCGTCAGTTCCGGTACGGAGGCGACGTTGATGGCGATCCGCCTCGCGCGTACCTATACAGGTAAAAATAAGGTGCTAAAATTCACCGGACATTTTCACGGTTGGCACGACAGTCTCATCTTAGGCGCGTATCCGCCTTTTGATATGAGCGTTCCGGGCATTCCACAAGAAGTGAAAGGGACAACCCTGCTATGTCCTCCAAACGATATTGATGCCGTTGAGGCGCAATTGAAAACAGACAAAGACATCGCCTGTGTTATCCTTGAACCGACGGGAGCATCTTTCGGCATCGTTCCGACAAATGGGGTATTTCTAAAGCAGTTACGTGAGTTAACAGAAGCGTACGATGTCCCGCTGATCTTCGACGAAGTAATCACTGGATTCCGGGTCGCACCGGGTGGTGCGCAAGCACATTACGACGTTACCCCCGATATGACAACGCTCGCAAAAATCTTAGCAGGTGGACTCCCCGGCGGCGCGCTTGTCGGTAAAACCGAGATTCTCGAACTCATTTCAATGAAATCGGAACCCGACGGCTTGAAAATGCCGCATCCGGGTACCTTCAACGCGAATCCACTCTCTGCCGCTGCGGGAATCGCGATGCTCAATATCGTCAAGACAGGCGAACCGCATAAGCAGGCGAATCGGACCGCAGAACGACTCCGCACAGAACTCAACGCCATTATTGATGATTACGGACTTGACTGGGTGGTTTACGGCGAATTTTCGGGGATTAGACTGCTCATAGGACACGGTGAAAAGGATGTCCGTGCCTCCGATTTCGATCCATACACATGGGATTATCGGAAATTGAAAGGCAACAGCGATCCAGATATGCAGGAACGGCTCCGGTGTGGTTTGTTGCTGAATGGTATTGATCTTGCCAATAATGGTGGAATGACAACGGCGGCACATACAGACGAAGACATCACAGAAACAGTAGCGGCGTTTGCACAGACGCTCGAATGGCTGAAGGCGGAGAAAGCGATTTAGCGGCGTGTTTATGAAGCGCGCCACCGAGAAAAGACAAAGGAGATTGAATGAAGACGATTACGTATCGCGACGCGCTCAAGGAGGCGTTAGCAGAGGAGATGGAACGCGACGACGCGGTCTTTCTAATGGGCGAGGACATCGCCGAGTATGGTGGTGCCTATAAAGTGACCGACGGACTCTTCAAGGACTTCGGGAAGGATCGTATCCGAAATACGCCGATCTCCGAAGCCGCGATCATCGGAACCGCACTCGGCGCAGCGGTTACAGGGATGCGTCCCGTCGCCGAACTGATGTACATTGATTTCACTGCGGTCGGGATGGACCAGATCGTGAACCAGGTCGCGAAGATCCGTTATATGGTCGGTGGTCAGCTGGATGTGCCACTCGTGATTCGGACGCAAGGTGGTGCCGGTCGATCCTCTGCAGCGCAGCACGCACAGAGCCTTGAAGCTTGGTTCGTGCATATCCCAGGACTCCTCGTCGTGATGCCTTCTACACCTTACGACGCGAAAGGGTTACTGAAAACAGCCATCCGAGACGACAATCCGATCATGTTCATTGAGCATAAACTCCTCTATACAGAAGAGGGGGAGATTCCTGAGGAAGAATATACAATCCCGTTGGGTGTAGCGGATGTCAAACGTGAAGGTGAAGACATCACGATTCTCGCGACATCACGGATGGTTCTGAACGCGCTTATTGCTGCAGATACACTCGCTGCTGAAGGCATCTCTGCTGAAGTCGTTGATCCGAGAACACTGATGCCGCTTGATAAGGACAGTATCCTCGACTCCGTCCGGAAAACGAATCGGTTGCTCATTGCGCACGAGGCAGTTGGTCGGGCAGGGTTTGGCGCGGAGATTGCAGCACTTGTGGTCCGCGAGGCATTTGATTATCTCGATGCGCCGATTGAGCGGGTCGCAGCGATGCCGGTACCTGTTCCTTTTGCACCGGTGATGGAAAACTTTGTGATTCCAAATGCAGAGCAGATTGCTGATGCAGCACGAAAACTCGTCCGTTATGAAATATAGAATAGGTTTCAAAGGAGGTACTCATGGAACGAAACATGGCAAAATTGCCTTTTAAAGGTATAACAGATGCGCAATTTCTTAATGGGTTCCTTCCGATTGTAGAACACTCATTGTTTGTTGACCGTGAGCGACTGCTTACCTTGCTTGCGACAGATGCTGATAGGGATACGTTAACAGAGGTCTTCCGTATGTGTTTTGAAGGCTACTACTATGATGTAGCATTTGCGTTAGATTCTTATGAAACGCGCCTCCTTTCGATTTTGGATTCTTCTGATACTTACACTGCTTTAAAACATCGAGTCGCTATTGTGCAGCGTAAACGAAGGGCTTCACCTACAGGGCGGGAAGTCCGACGAATGGGTACGTTCCTCCCGACTGATTCTGTACCAGAGATAAAAGTGTCTGCATTATCAAATCATGCTTTCCGAGAATTTTTGCACACACTGGTGAAGTCCGAATTTTTTGCGGCACAAGCACGGGTGGTTAAGTTGCTAAACCAAAGGGAGGGGGACGCTGCAGGAACTTCCCTATATGAAGCAACAGCTGCTGAGGAGGACCGCCTTCGGGAAGCGATTTACGAATTTTTCGTGTGTCATTTGGAATTTGAACAATTTCTTGAGGATTATGAATACGACCCGGACGAAGGATTAGAGATACAACCAGAAGTGGCTGAAGAACTGGAACAAAGCATCACAGATCATACATCAGGGAGCGTTAAAGGTACACCGCTCCAGGAGGTGGCTAAAAGGTTTGGGGTCAATCTCAAATGTACACATTGATCATTAAACCGCGTGCTGAATCGGATTTGAGACGTTTAAGTCAACCCATTTACATGCGAATCTTCAACAAACTGGAAAGGTTGTGCGAAATTTGCGACGACTACCCGCATAAGGCATTGAAGGGTAGACATAGAGGAAAATTTAGTCTATCAGTTGCTAAAGATTATCGAATTCTCTACACTTTTGATAGACGTATTCGAGAGATTGTTGTTCACCGAATTGGTCACCGTAGCAGTATCTATTAACGGAGTTCATAAACCTATTTCGGATTTACTAACTTCTGATACGCCCGCGTCAAATTGAAAGCGATGGGTGTCCACACCATCGCTGCCACCATCGCCGTAATTGAGAAAGCAATCCCCGGAATCGTCTGTATACCCAACCTCACTAACTCAATCACGCCAGCACTACCACCCTTCGCAAACCGATATCCAAACGAATCATTGATCTGTTTCGCGCGATAGCGAGCATCGTAAGAGAGCGGCATATAGAACAACTCTTTCGCTGCCCGGAAAATGGAATAATCTAAGGCTTTAAAAATCATGTATGCCGCTGTCCCGCTCCGAAGCGATGGAGAAATCGTCAATACAAAACTACTGATGAGGTGGACCAGCGGAACGCCGAGATGGATAACTCGAAGTGCGACAAATCTGAGTGCTAACGGTACAACCACCAACTGCAAAATACCAGCGATCAGTCCGAGGTTTCCATAGACTTCACCGAAAAACGCCGTTCGCATATCTTTATCCGGTATCCCCGTTTCCGCCAATCCATTGAAACGGAGATCAAGGACAGTGGAGACGACTTGCGTGCTTAAGATCAGGACACCGATAAAAAGTAGATATCTGGAACGGAAGAGGGTCCCTAAACCGAGGTGTCCGAGCTTCCCATCCGCCTCTTCCTCACTCGGTTTCGGCTCACCACCGAACCTATAAGCGATCACACCGAACACCGCTGTAGGAACGAGGGATGCCGCTGTGAAAAGGAGTAAAGTCTCAGATCCTAACACCTCTGCCCATCTGCTTACAAGTTTACCACCGGCAAATGAACCCATGGATGCAACGGCACAGAAAGGTCCGTTAATTCGCTTTGCTTGTTCGGTTGTCAGTACACTATTGACAAACGACCAAAACTGCTCGATGACAATCACGATGTAGGCTTCACGGAACACATAGATAATCGCCGCAGCAAAATGCATGCCACGGACAAGCGCGGCGTAACAAACGAGAATCAAAATAGCAGAAAAGAGTGAGGTTATTGCCAAAGCCCGCGTCGCACCCTGCCGCGATAGGAGACGACCGTAGCAGTACAGCATCACGATCATACTCGGTGGGATCGCGACCATGCCACGCGAAAGATTTTCTGCACCATACGCCTCAATGAACAGGGAAGAAGACACGGAACGGATAAACTCGTAACCGAACAACACAAAAGCTGCAGCACTACTAATCGCGATGGCGGCATAAATAAGTCGTCGTGGAAACATAGGTTGAATGGGTCCCTTCAAAAAACTGTGCTATCGCTCTGGAAGTTTATCTTCCGTTGGACGGGGGTTGTGAACCCAATGCCCGTTTGGATCGCTGCCTCTGGCGACAATCGCGCGTTGGTTCCAATCGTTTGCGGCGTGGACTTCCGGTGGCACGAACCGCATTGTCAACCCGCAACGCCGACGATCAGAAGTGTTCGGTTCGGAACCGTGTAACAGCAGATCCGAATGCAACGACATCTGTCCGGCTTTCATCTCAAATGGATGGGGTGCGTCCCCGTATTGTGTCGCGCCATGTACCGTCTGACCCAGCACATTCTTTTCCTCAGCAGTGCTGGGTTCAAATGCGATCTGCCCGTGCAGATGCGATTTCGGGATAACGGTCATCGCACCGTTTTCGACCTCAGCATCGTCAATCGCGAGCCAGACGGTGACAGTCTTGCTTGGAGATAGAGGCCAATAGGAGGCATCCTGATGCCAACTTACCTGCTTTACATCACCCGGCAGCTTGCAGAAGTAGTGTGTTCCCCAACAGATCAGCGTCTCACCAAGCAGGTCCTGCACGTAGTCCAAGATTCTCTCTTCCGTAACAAGGTCGTGGAGGCCGGTACAAGTGGTATGCCATCCGTTAATGGAGTAGCTATTCATTCCTGCTGCTAACGCCTTCTCCATAAGTTCATCAAAATAGGCACGGTGTTCCGCGATCTCTGCGTCAGAAAAGACATCTAACGGTGAAATAAAACCTTTTTCATTGAAGTGTTCGATCTGGGCACGTGTTAACGTTGATGGATTTTCGTTTTCAACCGGAAAAAACTGTAGTGTTCGTTTGAGTTCCGGCATTGCATCCGTAATTGGCATCGAAACGTCCTCTTTCCTGTCAGTAGGTCAGAAGTTGATATTGTGAATATGATACCAAATTTGGAGACTATTGTCAATTGTGTTTGTCCTGGGTTCACGAAAATTCCGCTTGACTTTTAGTGTGAATAGGCTTATATTAATCAAACAGTGTGTTAACATCTCCCTTGAACAGAAGAAAAACAGGCATATCCAAAGAGACCTACCTATTAGAAAAACACTAAGAAAAATGGACGAAAAACGAGCGAGTGGACGCTACTATACACGCGGGAATCCGTTTCAGTTGGAACCGTTCCAGACGTGGGCAAAAGCGTCTAATTTAGAACAACAGATAACTTTAGAACCCTTTGCGGGTGCTAAGGACATTCCACAACTGATTGACGCAGCGAACTTACAATGCCGAGATTGGGCATTTTTCGACATCGAACCGGGCGCGGAAGGGATCGTCCAGCAGGACACCCTCGCGGATTTTCCTAAAGGATTTGATGTCTGCATTACCAATCCACCGTGGTTGGCACGCAACTCTGCAACACGCCGCGGCTTACCTTTCCCAGAAACGACCGGCTACGATGATCTCTACAAATACGCACTTGAGCAGTGCCTAACACATTGTCGGTGGGTCGCAGCGATCATCCCAGAGGCATTCATTCGAAGTGGATTGTTTCTGCAACGGCTGCACGATTTTATCTCTTTAGTCCCACAAACGCAAGATAAAACAAATTACCCCCCTGATAAGGGGGGCAGGGGGGTTTCGGTTATGTTTGAAGACACTGAACACCCCGTCGGTCTCGCGCTGTTTGCACCGCATGTAACATCAGATGTCAGGATCTGGCGTAACAATCAACTTCTCGGCGGGATTAATGAACTACGGATGCACCTTCCACAACCTTCCTCCAACCGTAGTATTGTGTTCAACGACCCAAACGGGAACCTGGGACTCATCGCTATAGATAATACAGTATCTGCCTCAATCCGTTTTTGTCCACCAGAAGAACTCAAAGACTATCCGATCCGTGTCCATTGTCGCTCCATTACGAAAATCGGCGTGCCGTGGCGCGTGGATATAGATACACTCAACGCTCGTTTGAAAACGATCCGGGAGAAAACCCACGACGTTTTTTTGACAGCATTCAAGGGCATACGCCGCGATGGACACTATCGACGACGGTTAGATTGGGCTTTGTCGCGTGCGATTGTTGACACGGAGTAGAAAGATGAACACCCAAAAACTGGTCTGTATATTGCTATTGATAAGCCTTATTACATCTGCGGGGTGTGTACCCGGTGATGGCAAACACACTGCTGAGAAACCCGCAGGCTTTTTCTGGGGTATCTGGCACGGGTGGATCGCGCCAATATCACTAATCTGGCACCTGTTTAACTCGGATATCCGTGTCTATGAACCCCAAAACACAGGATGGTGGTATGATTTTGGGTTTTACATGGCTATCATCAGCGGTTTCGGGGGCATCTCCCTTACGCGGCGGAAATATAAATCTGAATCGTAACCACAAGTATTTAATTCAATGTACAAAATACACCAGCGACAGGACGGTTTAAATTCCACACGAGATATAATATGATGAACCACCAATAGTGCTACAGTCAAGGAGAAGATGTGATGAAAACTTTTGAGACGCGAGGTCCTGTAGATGCCGCGCGGAATTATGTCGTCAAGCGGACAACGGAACTTGCAGATTTCGTCGATCGCGTTAAACAAGGCCGCTACATTGTCATCTTCGCACCTCGGCAGACGGGCAAAACCACCTTCTTCCGATGGGCATTAGATGCTCTCGCAGCGGAAGGGACCACTTATTTCCCGATTCAATTGAATTTTGAAGCCTATAAAAACCTGAACGCCTCCGTTTTTTACGGTGCACTCTACCAGGATATTCGTGAACAAATTGGAAAGATTTTCCAAAAACGAGGACACGTGCCATCGGAAGCACTTCATCAATATCTTCAAGGGTCCCAGGTAACCGATCATCTGTCAATGCTACGCTTCTTTACGGAACTTGAAAATCTGCTAAAACCGCAGCGACTTGTAATGATAATTGACGAATTTGATGGCATTCCGCAAACCGTCGTGAGCGATTTTCTGCACTCGCTTCGCCGCATCTACCTCTCTGGTGTGGATACACGATGCCCTTTCAGCCTCGGCATCGTCGGTGTTAAGAGTATAACACAGCTTAACTATGAC
>PYJC01000040.1 GCA_003635255.1 Candidatus Poribacteria bacterium
CGATTATCTCAATTTGACGGATGAACTTTCAATTCAGCCGCGCGGGAGTCTCAGCTTCACACTCCCAACGACTTCTAAGCTCCGGTTTGCCTATGGTAGATATGAACAGAGCCCATTGGCGTATCAGGTGCTAAAGGCAAATGGAAACCGAAACCTAAAAGCGAGCCTGACCGAGCATTACATCATGGAATTAGAACACGAGCTTTCCTCACAAACGGAACTCAAGTTTGCCCTCTATTACAAAGACATGCAGAGATTGGTCACGCGGTCTGTCAATCTTGACGCACTCTTTGAGGACTCGGATGCCGCTACAACGACGGCGTACCTGAATCAAGGGACAGGATTTGTAAGTGGTGCGGAGATCTTCCTGCGGCACCGTGTTAGCGAAAAGTTCTTCGGGTGGCTATCCTATGCCTACACTCACCTTGAACGGCGTGAAACAGCAGATGATGTCTATAAACCGTTTCTCTTTGATAACACACATATTGTCAGTATCGTTGCTAACTACAATCCAACCACGAAAACGGAGATCGGCGCGAAGTGGCAATATTCCAGTGGTACCGCTGCGGTTCCGTTAAACGCCCTCGTTATGGTTCAGGATCCTGTGACGATAGGTATGCATCCACTCATTTCTGATGTCGCGGGTGCGATTTTTCCGACAGAGTTCCCGGCTTATCACCGCTTGGATCTCCGTTTTAGCAGAAAAGGAAAGTGGTGGGGACTCCCTGTAACAGCATATACTGAAATCCGGAACGTCTATAACAGGAAAAATACGATCAGGTTCCATTTAGCCGGTAGATTAGCCGATAGACTTGAGGCGGAGCTTGAAACGTTGGAATTTGAGGAGGACACGGAGGTACTGGCGGAGGTATTGGGCTTTGAACTCAGTGAATATCTGGAAATCCGACAATCTCGTTTTAGTTTTTCCATTGGGCTCCTCTACAAATTTTAACGGAAACACGATGTTGACTTAAATGGTTGCAATCCACTTTGAAAAATGCTATGATAACCGTATAACCCCAACAGGAGAGAGTATCCAATGAAAAAACCGATTTTTTTGATCCTTATCGGTATAGGCGTTCTACTGCTCGTCGGCGGAATAGTTTTTGTCGTCCCGTGGTTTAGGAACATGATGGCAGAAATGGAACAGATACACGCCCAACAAGCGCAACATAGACACGCATTAGAAACGTCCGCCCGTGAACCGTTGACGGAAGAACAGGAACTACTTCTGTCAATACTTCTTGAAACAGCAAGTGAAATAGACACCTCTCAAAGCCCAAACAATTTAGAAGGGATCTTGTCAAGCGAACCGTACCTGACCTATATAGAAATGCATGAAGGCAATGACTATACAGATTTTCTGGCGTACGTTGATGCAATGCCGACAGAAAACATGAGAGCTGTCGCGCGCTCCAGAATTGAAGCGATGCTCGGCGCAGATAAAAGCGATGAAGCATTGGAAGTATGGCTGAACTACTATTTCGTGGTCCGAGAATGGGGGACCACAGTCCAAGACCCGCTTGATAACATGAAGGAACTCAACGAACTCCAGCAGACACACCTTATAGAGCCCTTAATGGAGAAGAATTCAGAAATC
This sequence comes from Candidatus Poribacteria bacterium, assembly GCA_003635255.1. GTDB lineage: Bacteria > Poribacteria > WGA-4E > WGA-4E > WGA-3G > WGA-3G. Next base: position 1,601 of record PYJC01000040.1, read on the forward strand.
TCTGACTTGTCCGTCCAAATCGTACAAATTGGCATGTCTTCCATATTCATGACAGAAGACAACGATATTTTTCAAGAGGTTTGGCGTGAACGTTTGGAGACACACGGAGAACAGGCAGGGCTGCTGCGATGTGCTATCGCCGCTCCGGGTGAATTTGCGCTCATGCGTTCGTTTTTTGCGGATATGACAGCATTCCAAGAATGGATCGTTACACGTCCTGAACCTGAACAGCAGGAATCGGAGCAATGAAATTTGTTGAGTAACTGGCATCGCGTGAGTCATATAAAAACCTCATCCGGTGCTACTTCTTTTGCAACACAAGATTTCCCGTCCTGACAAATTCGATGGGTGCCGGATACGCTAATATCGTATCTTATTTTTTTACGTTTCAATTTTAATTGATTTTTTCCAAAGCCTTCGGATTAAACCCCGTAGGCTATTTTTATTGGAGAAAAAAAATGAATACTAATAATACACATTCCACCAACACAGAATCAGAATCGCGTCCATCAGCGATAAAGACGCTCCGTCGTTTTTTCTTTATTGCTTGGCGTGCGAGTCGATTCGGGGCGATTGCGCAAGCACTGCTGACGCTCACACACGGGTGTATCCCTATAGGGATTCTTTGGGCAAGCAAGGAACTGGTGGATCTCATCGCTGCTTTTGTCAATCAGGAAGCGGATTTAAGTTTTGAAACCGCAGCACCGTGGGTGGTAACACTCGTGCTTTTGGCAATGTTCAGAAATATCGCAGGCACTTGTGATGGATACTTACAATGGAAGATGCAAAACCTCATCGGACTCCACCAACAAGGTGCCTTACTTGAGGCGACAACGCATATCGACTTTGCCGTTTTTGATCAGCCACAGACCTACGATTTGATACAACGGGCACGACAAGCATTGGGGCATCGGCTCACGAACCTACTCCGCTTTCTAACGGAGGTTGGGCAGCTCTGCGTAACGTTGGTAGGGTACGGAGTCATCCTATGGTTGGCGGATCCACTGCTGGTACTCGTGGTCGGATTACCCGCACTACCCTCCGCTTGGCTTAAAATTAGGGCAGCCGAAAGAAGGTACAGCCACGATTACGAAGCGACCCCCGTACGTCGTATGATGGATTATATGTTGAGTTTACTGCTCGGCACTGCCTCTGGACAGGAAGTGCGGCTCTACGGTCTTTTCAATCTGCTTTTCGGACGCTGGCGAACGAACCACGAAAAATGGAAGGAAGAATCCCTTGCAAAGATCTGGACGGAAGCGAGAGCATTCATCGGAACAACTATCGCTGAAATGATAGCGTACGCAGTCGCAATTGGTATACTTGCTGCGCGTATTGTAGACGGCAATCTCACGCTTGGAGATTATGTGATTCTTACCGGCATCGCTGCGTTCTTCCAAGGAGATTTGGAGAATTTGCTTAGACAAATCCAAAAGATACTTGAAGATATCCCCTTGCTTCGTGATTTGCATCTCCTCTTAGAACGCGGAAAAACGGCGCGTACACAGTCAGGCACCGAGACATTCCCGCAGCCCCTACAGTCCGGGGTAGAAGTGCGCAATCTACGCTTCCAATATCCGGGAGGGACTGATGATGTATTAGAAGACATAAATTTTCACGTGCGTCCTGGGGAGATCGTAAGTATCGTGGGTGTTAACGGCGCGGGCAAATCAACGCTGATTAAACTATTGCTCGGATTATACAAGCCTGATGCTGGAACAATCCGCTATGACGAAAAAAATATTACCGCGATTGCCCCAGATCAGATGGCACTTAACTGTGCCGCTGTTTTTCAAGACTTCGCGCGATTTCGCAGACCTGTGCGTGAGGAATTGGTGCCAGGTCCCCCGAACCTCCATATTGACGATGAAACACTCCGGCGCGTCATCAATGCGGTCGGTCTTGAGGAGCGTTTTCAAACTTTTCCACGCGGCTTGGATACATTTTTAGATCCGTCACTCGGTGAAGAAGGCGAAGGCGCAGAGTTATCTGGTGGCGAATGGCAGAAAGTCGCACTCGCGCGGGCTTTAGTTAGGAATCCGCAAATCCTCGTTCTCGATGAGCCGACTGCGGCGTTAGATCCACAGGCTGAAGTCGAACTTTACCAACGTTTCGTTGAACTTGCAGCGGGGCGGATGACGTTCCTGATTTCACACCGTATCGGCTCGGCACGTCTCGCAGATCGTATCTTGGTGTTGGATTCGGGGCGTATTGTTGAAGATGGGACACATGAGGCGTTGCTTGCCAGAGAAGGACTCTACGCCAGATTTTTTCAAGCACAAGCACATTGGTATCAGTAAAGAAGTCAAGAGGGTTCTGAAATGCAAAACGGTAACAGAAAATGGAAAACATGGGGATTGGCTGCGAAGGAAAGTATCATCGCATACTTCCGCACTTTCGCGATTGTCTGGCGGAGTGGCGCGCTCTCACTTTCAGGGATGATGTTTCTGACACTATCCCTCGGCGTTCTGCCCGTAGGCGAGTTTTTCGTGACGGAACACTTGGTCAATGCAATCACCGCAGCTATAGGGGATACCGGCTGGTGGCGGCAAGTTGTCCCGTGGTTGCTCGGTCTGCTCGGTCTACAAATCTATAGTACGCTTGCAGACCAGTTGCGAGAACCCTTGCGCCTCAACGTCAGAGAAAACATCGAAATTTGGATTAGTGAGGGTATTGCACGGAAATCCAATACAATAGAACTGGTCGAGTTCCAGACGCCAGAATTCCAAAATGCGCTGGCGCGGGCGCGCACTATGTCCGGTGATGAACTTGAAGAAATTGTCTGGTGGATCGTTGATAGCATCCAACAATTAATCAGCGTCATCGCGCTGGGTATCGTGCTGTGGAACCTCCATCCGCTGTTAGCACTGCTGCCTATGGTGACGGGTATAGCGTCTTGGTGGAGTGGTTCACGCTTTGCTGTCGATACTTACAGCCTTGATGTAGAACAGACACCACAGCGGCGAGAACGAGATGCGTTAGAAGGTATTCTGACAGATCGGGGCTCGGGTAAGGAAGTGCGGTTATACCAAGCACAAGATTTGTGGATAGAACGCTGGCGAAAGTTATGGAAAGAACTTATACAAGCACAACAGACAATTGAACGCCGTAAATTTTGGGCGCATCTTGCAATTGGTATTTCACGTGCCTTGTTGTACGCGTGTTCGCTTATTCTTTTATTGCTGGCGGTTTTTCGTGGTGGACTTACCGTCGGTAAGTATATCGCCGCGATCAACGCCATTGTCAATTTAGATGGCATCTGGGATAGCGTCGCCGGTTATTTTTTATTGATTGCAGACGATATGCGGCGTTTGTCAGGAGATTTATATTCGTTTTTGGATCGCGATGCTGCAGCAGTGGCTAAAGACCCTTCAACATCTCAGAAAGCACCGAATCTGACAGCCTCACAGGAACCTTCACATCTGCAGATAGAAAATGTTTCGTTTTTCTATCCAAATGCGCAAGAACCCGTACTTCGTCACGTCAACCTAACATTGAATAAAGGAGAACGGGTGGCACTTGTTGGACCCAATGGTGCAGGGAAATCCACATTGGCACGCCTACTGCTTGGCCTCTACCGACCGCAAACGGGTTTAATTCGCGTGGGAGATATACCTTTAAACGAAGAAGCGCGTCAGCAGTGGCTAACACATTGTAGTGCAGTATTCCAAGATTTCACGTGTTATCATCTCACCGTACGCGAGAATATTATCTTTGGCGATCTTGAACATCCCGAACGCATGGAAGTGGCATCAGCTGCGGGAGGCGCAGTTTCGGTGATTGATGGACTCAGTGCGGGTTATGAAACTGTGTTAGGACCGACTTTTGGGGGGCGCGATCTATCCGGCGGCGAGTGGCAACGCATCGCAACCGCAAGGGGTTTTATGCGGGAAACCCCATGGCTGGTCGTCCTTGACGAACCGACTGCGGCACTGGATCCGTTAGCCGAACAGGCGATCTATGAACGCTTTATTCAACGCAGTAGCGGACGCACATCACTTATAATTTCGCATCGTTTGTCTTCAGTCCGTACCTGTGATCGCATCCTTGTCCTTGATAACGGCACAATTGTTGAAGACGGGGACCATGAGACCTTATTGGCAAATGATGGACTCTATGCAGAGTTCTTCAGAGCACAAGCGCAATGGTATGTTTGACAAAGGCATTCAGTTATCAGCAGTCGGCAGTCAGCAAAGAGCGTTTCGTAAAGTCAGATGAAAATAACGTCTACTTTAGGCAAACCTTCTAACCGGTATTTTCCATCCTTCTGACCCATATTTTTCCACAAAAATACTATTTTTTCGCGGAATTGTGTAAGTTTTTATTCCTAAGTCGCGTCACTATATACCAAATAAGGCATAAGGCACTTTCTTTTTTTGAGGCATTTGATGAGAAATAACACTGTTGAACTGATTCAACGCATTCTTAAAGGCGATGATGCTGCTTTTGCGTGCTTGGTTAGGAAGTACCAGAAGCGTGTTCATGCCCTTGCGTGGCGGAAGATAGGCGATTTCCATATCGCTGAAGATATTACGCAGGAAACATTCCTACAAGTCTATCGGAAATTAGCGACACTGAAATATCCGAGTCAGTTTCCGGGATGGCTTTATGTCATCGCTAATCGCTGCTGCCTCGCATGGCTCCGAAAGAAACGGATCCAGACGGAACAATTGGAGGAGATGGATATAACAATGGTAGAGAGCACTTCATATTCCAGACACGTCGCTGCAGAGCAGGCAGAAAGTGCGACGGAAACGAAACGCGAACTGGTTAAAAACTTATTGGCGAAGTTGAAGGAAAGCGATCGCACTGTCCTGACGCTCTACTATTTCGGTGAAATGACATACGCGGAGATAAGTGAGTTTTTAGGCGTATCCGTCAACACAGTCGCGACGCGTGTTCACCGTGCCAGGGAACGCTTAAAGCAGTACGAACCCATGATTCGAGAGGTACTCGGTAGTTTCCAACTGTCTCCGAATTTAACAGAGAACATCATGCGCGAAATCCCACACATTAAACCTCTACCACCTACTGGTGGAAACCCACCAGTTCTCCCGTGGGCAATCGCCACCTCAATGGCTATTCTCACTGCGATAGGGCTTGACATTAGCAACCAATACTCAGTGCATTTCCAGCAGCCCTACAGTTTTGACGCTACATCCGAGATGACAGTCGAGATTATTGACGCATCTATTGTCCTTGATATTCCGTCAAAGCCGGATGTGCGAAATCAGGTTGGGTCGGCTGCTACCGCTGGTGAAGGTGGTACTGACGGATCGCAGACTTCTAAGACGCTTTTGGGGACCACTGTAGAACAAGATTCCGTTTTTTTTGAAAGGCAAGCGGATCCAATAACAATCGGGAAGTCAATGGCATGGATGCACAGCGGTGATAAATGGGATCCCTCACAGATGGCAATAGTCCGGACAGAATTCAACGGTGGCATCACATACAGCTCGAAAGAATACGCGGGTCCCCAAACAGTATCAGAACTGATGAACGTATTCGATGAAATTTACGACCTTAAGCACTCAGACACGACGGTGACTGTATTTTCGAGCGAAAGTATCGCTGAAATGAATCCGGACGAAGTGACAGGGTTACATGCATGGCAGGAATTGCTTTCAAAGGAAGGTATCTCCAGTCAATTCACGCTTACAGAGATAGATGCACGATATCCCCGAAATACATGGCTGCAACGCCTTTTAGAGAGAAGCATCATTATAGAAAACCTCGCGAATTATTTTTTTATTATGGCACACCGGTATCAATTGGCATTTTTGGAGGACAATCCGTATCTCTGGGAAACCGAAATTCAGGGTGTCTCATTGACAGAGGCATGGGAAGCCTATAAAACCGAGGGTGTCTCATTGACAAAGGCATGGGAAGCCTATAAAACCGTCTATATTGATGAGTTGATAAGATACTATACCCAGCGTCCGAAATCCAGAGATTAGTATTCTGTCCAGTCTAAAATTACGGATTGTTTAGCCTTGATCGATTCATTTCACACTACAACAAGCAAGGTTAAACTTCAAACACGAGGCAACATAACGCCTCTGAAGGAGAAACAAAATGAAAAGGACTTTTCACGGTGCAGACACTCTATTAAGACTTGCATTCCTGGCTGCTTAGGGTTCGCTATTTTTTCTTCGGGTTTCTTTGAGTTTATAAACTCAGAGAAAATATAACAAGTTTTTACGAGAGCAGAGACTGTCTTTTGAAAGATTTACTTGAATCACTTGTAAGTTGTCCAAACTTTAGTATTGTTTAACAGACGCTCTGAAAACAGAGGAAGGGTACACAAATGAAAGCAATTTTGACAGTAGCAATAGTGCTAAGTATTCTATTAACTTCTGCTTATGCAGATACACCCATAAAAAGGTCGAATGAAGACTTTACTACGAAACAAAACGAGAAAAACATAGGGCTTTGCACGCAAAATTTAGTTGCGATTGGCAAAGCACTTCAAACCTATCGAAAAGAACATGGGGAACTTCCGTTGTGGCTTTCAGATCTGCATGGTAAATACTTGGCGGATGAAAATAATCTTCTCTGTCCCGCAGATGAAAACGGAGGCAAGCCAAGTTATGCCCGTAGGACTGACCCGGAATTGCCCGTGAGTTACGACTACGCCCAGTTCGATGCTGGCTATCAGGAATTGACGGCCGAGAAGCAATATATTTATGGTGATGTCATACCGATAGTCCGTTGCGGGCATCACGCGAATGAAGACTTTACGTGTTTAAACTTAAGCTTCTCTGCTAATATTTATCGGTCAACCGCTATTTGGGCAATATACGAACCAGAGGCGATGTATGGAGGTCTCGAAAAAGCAATTGCCACGCTTGAAGTCAAACTGCAGAACGCTCCAGATGATAAACGGATCTTCGAGTTGTATCCTGCACTCGTTCGACTCTACATCGAAACCGAACAGGAACAAAAAGTCGATGTTCTTGTCAACAATTTCAAGTCCGTCATGGACTCCGAACACATTAAAGACAACTTCACCCTCGGTGATATGCTTGAGATGGTGGATCGGGATCAGGAAGCACTTCAGGTCTATGAGGGATTGGAAAAGCAGGGATCGAACAACCGATATATCTTCCAGAAACTTGCCCAAGTTCATGAAAAACTTGGCAATGTAGAGATAGCGAAGGTGTATCACATCAAGTTTGATCCAGT
>PYJC01000041.1 GCA_003635255.1 Candidatus Poribacteria bacterium
TGCTTCCCGAAAAGACGGCGTTGCTTACCAACTATCCGAATCCGTTCAACCCCGAAACATGGATACCGTATCACCTTGCGGAACCTGCGGATGTTAAGGTGCGTATCTATGCTGCGGATGGTGCCTTGGTTCGGACATTGGTATTAGGGCATCAGATCGCTGGCATTTATGAGAATCGCACTCGTGCGGCGTATTGGGATGGTAAGAACGAGGTGGGTGAGCCTGTGGCAAGTGGTGTTTATTTCTACACATTCATTGCTGGTGATTTTACTGCAACAAGAAAAATGTTAATAGTGAAATAGATCCACTGAATCAAAGGAGACTGGTGTAAGTGAGATCAGGTGATAATTGCGGAAGCGTCCATTGGATGCTCCTTTTATTTCACTATACACTATCCAAACCTTCAAGTGCAAGATTTTTGATTTATCCTCGTAAGCATCCACTTATAGTAGCACCACAAAGAAAAAAAGTGCTATTGTGGAGACCATGCCATGACGGTGCCAAAACTCGCAAACGCGCTGTTTTCACCGCTTGTTAAAATGCGCGAGCCTTGAACGACGACCCGGGCATCGCGACTCGTGATTTTATAACTGACCGGGGCATCCTTAGCAATCAGCGGTTCACTGTTGTCGTCCTTGAGTTTATCGAGTCGGTAATGCACTGAACGGTGGGCAGGCACGTCAAATTCGCAAGAGACATTCTTCAGCGCAGGATCCTCATAAAGCACCTCTAAAAGACAACGGGTATCTATGTCAGCGGTGTTGGAGATACAGATGGATTCATGCGAGAAATAACCACCGCCGTGCTGTTCCCATTCCTGTTCTGCTGGGGTTAACGCTGCCATGTAACCGTCTGGGATAACCCAGACATAAGCCCCATCGCCATCTGAGGTGTAGGATGTGAGCGCATCCGTTATTGCTTCAGGATTTTCTGTTACTTTGTCCAGCGAGACTACAAGAAATCGGGAGTATGCTCTTATTCCGTTTACTGATATGGTGTGTTTTAACTCGCCTCTCACGTTCAGGCATAATGTGTTATCTCCTAACATTACGAGACGACTGATTCCTTGTGATGCGAGCCAATCGCCAAATGCGTCATTCAGGAGTGTTGTTAAGGTTTCGAGCGAAATGCCTGCCCGTTTGTAGTCTTGAATTGTTGTCAGTAGCGTTCCAAATGTCATAGTGTTCCTTCTTGTTACGGCACATCGGCGTGTGCCTACTACTCTACACCATCCATCGTTCGCTGATTCCGAGCAGTGCCATTAATGCCTGCAAAAGCACGCTCTCGGCATCGGTTCCAACGAATTGTCTGTGTGTATCAATATAGGTGCCGTAATCGGCAGCCCACTCCCGAAAATAGGTTTGGTATTCCCAACCGTCTGCGGTGCGTTGGAAGACTGATCGATCTGGGTACGGCAGTTTCTGTGTTAGGAGTTGCTGAAGTTGCTCGGATGTCGGTATCCATGGGGTTTCAGGACCTTCTGTTTCGGGGCGCAGTGCTTGGATTTCAGGATGTCGACATTTCTCTAAGTATTCTTGTGGATACTTCTGTTTTTCAGATTGATCCATAGGTTGTAATTGGCAATTAATTTCTTATTTTGCAGGGTAACAGTGGTATCCTTGCTATGTTTACGCTTCTTCGGTTTCTGTAGTTTCTGTAGAAGCGATAAGGATATCTGGATTGAGGCGGGAGTGATGCATTGCCCAATAGATAGCCGCGGTAATCACGCCACCAAGGAGGGTTGCTATACACCATATTCCGGGACCTACGATAATCAGTGCTCGTGTGCGGTCTAACCGGATTGCGTCTCGGTAGACTGCTATAGCAAAGACAATATGTATCAGGACTGTTAAGATCACAAACCCTACTCCGCAGAGTGCTGTTAATTGCCCCCATCCCGACAGAAAACCGAGTAAATTTGAGTCTATATTCATTTTTCTTTTTCATCCTCTGTGTTGATTTGGAGGCATTATACGGTGTGAACGCTTAATTGTCAACATTTCTTCGCATGTCGGGCAGGGCTATTTAGTTTTCGGTTTTTTCGTCCAGTTTTGGACCCCCAGGCCCGGTAGGTGCGGTTTGATGCAGTTTAAAAAAATAAATCGGTAATTTGCGAATCATAGATATCTTGTTTTATATTTTCTTGTGTGAGGTGCATTATCTTGTCGTCTGAATCACGGCAACTGTCAGAATCGCGGAGTGCGCGGAGAACGCGGAGAACGCGGAAAAGGTGCCTCTAACTTCTCCATCGCCTTTCGTAAAAGATGGGTGCTGTCCGAAAAACAATCTCTGAGTTCCGCGTCCTCTGTGTCCTCAGTGGCTTCCGCGATTTGCGGCGTACGTGAAGAAATACCCAAGCAAAAACCCCAAATGCGACGTGCATTCAGACAGAAAAGAGATCGGAATTACCGAATTAATAAATTAAACTTCATCAAACCGCACCTACCGGGTCTGGGGAAAATCGGGATTACCAACGAATAAAAAATTTGATATTTTAGGTTAAATATGTTATCATAGATATTGTAGTAACGACTTTTGAAGATACCGATCCGGAAAAAATAGATGTCAGATTTCAATATCAAACCGACACACAAGCCCATCAAAAACTACTATACCGAACTCGAAAGATACGCACAACTCGGCGAAGAAAACGAAGGCACCGTCCGCGCAGCTTTCCAAAATCTACTCCAACACTACTGCGGACAATCTGACCTCACACTCCTCTGCGAAAAAAGTCGATACACGCCAGAAAAACGACGCATAACACCCGATGGTGAAGTCGTTGATGCGTTCGGTTTACCACACGGCTACTGGGAAGCAAAAGATACACAGGACGACCTACACGTTGAAGCGGATAAGAAATTCGCCGCAGGCTACCCCTCAAAAAATATCGTCATCCAGTCTCCAACCCACGCACTCCTCTATCAGCACGGCCAACTGCAGCTCGATCTTGACATCACCGAGTCGAGGAATCTCGTCCACGTCTTACAGACCTTCTTCGCCTATCAAGAAGAAAATATCTCCGCGTGGTATACCGCGGTCGCTGAATTCAAGGAGATGGTACCGGAGCTCGGTGAAAAATTGGCGGCACTCATCGAAACAGAACGCCGAAACAATTCACACTTTCAAGACGCTTTCACCAATTTTCATCAGCAGTGTCAGACCTCCATCAATCCAAATCTCTCTATCGCTGCCGTAGAGGAGATGCTCATCCAGCACCTGCTAACGGAGCGCATCTTCCGCACCGTCTTTGATAATCCCGACTTCACTCGCCGAAATATCGTCGCCCGCGAAATTGAGACTGTCATTGATGTACTCACAGAACGAACCCTGAATCGTTCCGAATTTCTCCGTCCCTTGGAACCCTTCTACGCCGCGATTGAAGAAACCGCCAGCACGATTACCGACTTTTCCCAGAAACAGGCGTTCCTCAATACCGTCTACGAGCAGTTCTTTCAAGGCTTCTCCGTCAAGGTGGCGGATACACACGGCATCGTCTACACACCGCAACCGATCGTCGATTTCATGGTCAAAAGCGTTGAACACATCTTGCAGACCGAATTTGATCGTTCACTTTCGGATAGTGGTGTGCATATCATCGACCCGTTCGTCGGTACCGGCAACTTCATCGTCCGCATCATGCAAGAACTTGACCCAATTTCACTGGAGCGAAAATACACCGCCGACCCGCCGGAACTCCAATGCAACGAGGTGATGCTCCTACCCTACTACATCGCCAGCATGAACATCGAGCAAGAATTCTACACCGCAACGCACCGGTATCTACCCTACGAGGGCATCTGTCTCGTGGATACGTTTGAGATGATAGAGGACCAACAGATGCAACTCCTCACGCCTGCGAACACGGCGCGCGTCGAAAAGCAGAAAGAGACCGATATGTTCGTCGTCATCGGCAACCCACCCTACAATATGGGACAAGTCAACGAGAACGATAATAACAAAAACCGGAAGTATCAGACGATGGACCAGCGGATTGCGGACACATACGTAAAAGATTCCAAAGCAACACTCAGAACTGCGCTCTATGATCCATACATAAAGGCGATTCGGTGGGGATTGGACAGGATTGATGACGAAGGCGTTGTCGCTTTCGTAACAAACAACAGTTTTCTCAGCGGTGTGGCGTTTGACGGCATGCGGAAACACCTCGCCGAAGACTGCGACACAATCTACATCCTCGACTTAGGTGGAAATGCGCGGAAAGGGTTAAAAGTCTCCGATGCCAATGTGTTCGGGATTCGTGTCGGTGTGGGTATCAATCTATTTGTAAAGAAAAAGGAAAACCCGTCGGAATCGCCGCGTATCTTTTACTATCGCACCGATGACTTGTGGAACAAACAACAGAAATTCGACTTTCTGAATGAGTGCCAGCATACAGGAAGTATCCCGTGGCAACCGATTCAACCCGACACACGACACACATGGCTCACCGAAGGACTTCACACCGAGTTTGAAACCTTTATTCCGATGGGAAGTAAAGAGGCGAAAGCAGCAAAGGGTGTAGTGGAGGATGTGGTTTTTCAGTCTTACAGTACGGGTATCCTCACTGGTCGTGATGCATGGGTTTATAATTTCCACCGAGATATGCTTGCTCAAAATATGACTTGCACAATTGGGACTTATAACGCGGAAGTTGCTCGATGGGGACAAAGAATAGACCGAGATGCTAATCTTGATAATTTTGTGGTGTCTGATGACGAAAAAATCAAATGGAGCCGGAATTTAAAACGCGAATTGAAACAAAACAAAATTGCAGAGTACGCTGAACGCAAGGTAAAAAATTCACTCTATCGTCCTTTTACAAAATCCAATCTGTTTTTTGATCCCATTATGAACGATGAAGTTTCCCTTTTCCCTTTCATCTTTCCTACTTTTGAAACAGAAATGGAAAATCGGGTGATATGGATTAAGGTAGGGAGCGAGTGGTCGATGTTTGGACTGATGACGAATCAATTTCCTGATCGGTTACCTCAAGGCGGCTCCCAATGCTTCCCTTTCTACATCTACGACGAAGATGGCACAAACCGCCGTGAAAACATTACCGATTGGGCATTGACAGAATTCCAATCCCATTATAACGACAACACCATCACCAAATGGGACATCTTCCACTATACCTACGGACTCTTACATCATCCTGAGTATTGCGAAAAATACGAAGCCAACCTCAAACGTGACCTGCCACACATCCCTTTCGCCAAAGATTTCCGAGGATTCGCAGACGCAGGCGCACGCTTAGCAGACCTCCACGTCACCTACGAATCCCAACCCGAATACGACAAGTTAAAGTTCGTCCAAACGCCAGATGTACCACTCAATTGGCGGGTCGAAAAAATGAAACTCTCCAAAGACAAAACCGCGCTCATCTACAACGATTTCCTGACGTTATCGGGTATTCCTCCAAAGGTTTTTGATTATCGACTCGGCACCCGTTCCGCTTTGGAATGGATAGTAGATCAATATCGCGTCAAAACAGACAAACGCAGCGGCATCGTCAACGACCCAAACCGCACCGACGACCCACAGTACATCGTCAAGTTGATTGGCAAGGTGATTACGGTGAGCTTGGAGACAGTAGATATTGTTAACAAATTGCCCGCCTTAAAATAATCACACCTCAGTTTGTATTGATGAAAGCTCTGTATTCTGTACTAAAGTTTGGACAATTTTAAGACGATACGTATCGCCCCTACGGGGCTTAGGACTTGGTAGATACGCCGTTTCTATAGACATCTCGTCCCTACGGGACTGACCATTGGTGCAGTCGATTTTATTTTTCTCCAAGTTGGATTTGTGTGAGAAACATTCAGAAAAATCAGAAATGTCTTGGGAACCGGTCATGAACCCAACAAAAACTGTCCAAACTATAGTATTCTGTAGCATAGGCTGTTAGCCTGTGTTGACGAAAGTGTAGTTCTCCGCTGTAGGAACGAGTGTTTTTACTTGGGGTGTTTGCTTGGGTATTTCTGCGTATTGATAGGGTGTTCTGCGTGTTTCTTGTCGCTCGCGATTGCCTACCAAAACGCTTAAAAAGCGGAGGGCTAAATGACGGTCCTATCATCTTGATTTTCCCTTGATTCTTCCACTCAGATATGCTATGATTTTGTTACAGTAACGGCTTGTGTTAATAATTTGAGGAGCATTATTCACACGGATTTCGTAGCGTAGACTGTTAGTCTACGCCATAACAAGCACAATCTAGCAGATGATGCTATAAGCCAATGATATAACGCACCTCTGAAGGATCCAAGCAAATTAACTGGCACAAGTCGTGATTTTTCGCTAAATACTCGTGCTATTATTTTCATCTTTATATGAACAATCCAAGAATTACATCTGAAATTTTTACATCTGAAGAGAGAGACGAAAACGAAGAGCGAAAACGTGAGTTGATAGACCTTGTTGCTTCAGGAGAAGCCGTACTCATGGTTGGATCTGGAAGCAGCGTCCGTGTCGGTTATGTAACTTGGAATGGTCTTTTGAGAGAGTTGGAGAATTTAGCCAATGAGTGTAGTGATGGTTTTGTACCATACGAAGGAACGAGCGAAGATGAGCTGTTAGAATACTTAGAGTCTGCTGAACACATCAAGTCACACATCCGGAATAAAACGGGCGACCTAGGTAGATACTATGCTTTGCTTCAGAATCTATTCAGTCCAAAAGATCCACCATTTGAAGATTTTCATAGGAAACTTGTCTCATTGCCCTTTAGAGGGATTCTGACTACAAATTACGATACTGTTCTTGAAGCAGCATTAGGTGAGTTAGAGCCACCATTTGCCTATGATAACTCATTCGTTATCGACGAAAATTCTGCTGGACGTGTTCATGAATTTTTAATGGCAATGAATAATGATAAAAGAATAACTCGGCGAATTGCACACTTGCACGGAAAATTTGACACACCGAGCAATATAATTCTGAATATTGAAGACTACTATAGAGCTTACGGTTTAAGACTTACTACAAATCATGTTCAGAGGGATTCTGAATGGACACTGTATAGGAAATTATTATGGGCTGTATTGGCTACTCGCCGTGTAGTGTTTATCGGTTTCAGTATGACCGATCCCTATTTCAACAAGATGTTAGAAACTGTCAGTGCGGACTTGTGGAGGTGGGACAAATCCATTCACTTCGCGATTATGAGTATTTCTTCTACAAACGCTGAAAATTTAAAAACCAGAGCTGACGGACTCAGAAGAGAGTATGGCGTTGATACTATATTCTACGAAGATTCTGACAACTCACATCAGGGATTAGATCGTATACTTGATGAAATTGGTGAAGCCTGCAAAGTTAGAAATCAACCTGAGACTGATGATGTGGAGTAGCTAGTAGTCTGTCAACTTTCAAATGAATGGTAAACCCAGTTCGTAGTCGTACGATTCATCGCAC
>PYJC01000042.1 GCA_003635255.1 Candidatus Poribacteria bacterium
TGGGGAAACCCTTTCTCGAATCACACCGACATCCTCACTTATTTATCTCGCCATGAATCTGGCACAGACAGGGAAAATAAAGAGAGATACCTATTTTCAAACAGGAACTCACTATTATGTCCTACTTGAAGAGGAGCACTTCAGTGAAATTAGAGACGATCAGTTTGCGACGATAGCACGATTCACATCAAAATCACCGGAACCAAAGAAACTTGCCCCACCGCCAGACATGGCAGAAACCTCTTTATCAGAAACGCTCCGGCACTCTACGGTAGATTTACTGCTCCTCTGTTTCTTAGGAGTTGTATTAACAACCGTAGCGTTCCTGAAATTCTTCAGTTTGGATATCTGATATAGCAAACTGTCCCTACTCCCACCGATCTTTAAGAAAGACAACAAACTTTCAATCAAATCTCCTGCCTTTTGCAACTTTTCTGGACAAGCAGTGTGTAATACAGCAACACACTCCCGAAAAGTGATACCTAACCGCGAAGATTCAGTCAAAAAACAGTGGTTTTTCACTAAATTTGCCTGAATTTTACAAGATTCTATGCCTATGGAGATTTTGATATGCTAAACACAATCGGACGATTGAAAATCAGCGATTTCAGATCACTTCTACTGTTCACCCTCACAACCCTCTTGATTTTAACTTCAGTTGTTTTTGCAGATGAAAAACAATTTCAGTTTCATCTCGAAGATCTTAAAGACTCCGGAAGTTTAGCGGTAAAACTTCAAGACACACGTGCCGCAGTATCCAACCCCATAGTTGCGCAACTCTCTGCGGAGACACAGCGACTGCTGGACGAATATGATGGTATAAGTAGCCCCTCCCCGGCTCTTCAGAAAGCCCTGCTTGACGATTTGAACCGACTCCTCGAAGCGGGTCCGCTCTACGATGCCGAGAGTTTCGCTGATATTGAACTCAGCGAACAGACAGAGGAGTTGCTCGCGCAAAGTCCCGAAAGTGGAGAAGCATTGGTGCGTCTGAACCGCCTTCTTTTGTCAGATGCTTACCCGCACGAGGTCGCCTCGCCCACAGAAAAACAGACTGAAAATCCCGAAGGGATTGAAAAATGTAGAGAGAATTTAAGGAGGATACAACAAGCGCGCGAAAAATATCGCGATGAGACAAATAGAGACCCACAATGGCTCTCTGAACTTGCGCCAGAATACCTTGACAAAACGGACCTTCTCTGTCCTGCGGATGCGACAAATGGCAAACCTGGGGTTTTAACAGACGGTGCCGAGGATCCGACCCTGCCGTGCAGTTATCTCTACGAATTTCGTCCTTCTCAGAAATCGATCCGAGAAACTATATTGGCAAGCCAAGGCGATATGTTACCTTTCGTCCGCTGCGAACACCATCTTCTTAACCTGAGTGTTGGTGGAAAACTCTATCGTAACGGTCCACAAAGAGCGATCTATAAAGGTAAGATGAAGGTTCAGGTGGCACGAGTCAACGCCTCGGGTGACTTGTACACACAACTCAAAGCACAACTTGGAGAAGAGTTTCTCAGGTCACCAGAAGGGAAAGAATCACTGAAACAATTACAGGGATCTCTACCGCCTTCAACGTCAACAATTCGGCAGGAACAAATAAGTCCAATAGGCAAACCGATACCAAATCTCGCTTTGACGGATCTATCCGGGAAACCTGTCAAATTAGAGACCCTTCAAAGCGAATTTATTCTCCTCAATATCTTTTCAATCAATGTTGATAGTTATGGACCGAAGTTGCAAAGCCTGGAGAAACTGCTCAAAAATTACGATGTTTCCCAATTACAAGTGGTCGGCATTAGCACGGAGGACTCCATTAAAGCGATAGAGACGTTTAAGGAGAAATACCGACTTTCAATGCCTGTCTGGATTGGGAAAAACACCCAGATACAGGTTTCCGTTAGTGGCACCGATTCTCAAGCAAAACTTGTAACGTTTCTTTTAAACCAGGATTTGGTTGTCAAAGATATGTTCATAGACTTTGATCCAAAAGTTATATCGCAAAAGGTTAAGCAGGCAATTGGATCTAAAGAGTAGCAGGTGGATGGGTTAACCACGGTATGCATGCGATTGAAATCAGTAATTGCATCCATAGGGGTTGGGTTTCCTAATCCGGACAAGAACGTTAAAATTCATTAGAGAGGAGATATTAACGCATGTTGCTAACACTCATTCAGAAAGAGATTATGCATCATATCTTGAGCGTCCGGTTTGTCGCGCTTCTTGTGATGTGTGTATTGCTCATTCCGTTAACGCTTTTCATCAACCACCGAAATTACCAACAAGATCTCGTCGATTACCAAGAAGCCGTGAAACTCGCAAACATTGAAGAAACCACGGTCAACCCGAAGATGCCCCTGGAACCGGAACTTGAAGTTTCCAAACTTTTTCTCAAACCGACTCCGTTGAGCGTCTTTGCAAAGGGATTAGGAGACTCGCTCCCGAGCTACCTCGGAATGACTCGCAATGGGATTACACAGGGATCTCCATCTACATTTTCAGCACCGTTCTCCGACCTTTTAGGACACCTCGATTTTCTGTTTTTGATAGGTACCGTTTTCAGTCTGCTGGCACTACTGTTCACATTCGATGCCGTTGCTGGGGAGCGAGAGGTCGGAACCTTGCGAGTTACCTTAGCAAATTCGCTGCCGCGGGACATCTTCTTATGGAGCAAGTTAATCGGTGGATATCTTGTGTTCGTGGTTCCCTTTTTGGTATCGCTGCTGTTCGGTTTACTCGTGCTTGTCTGGCAAGGCTTTCCGCTCGGTGAGCCCGAAATCTTTCCACGAGTCCTCAGCCTCATCCTCGTTTCGCTCCTCTACATCGCGGTCTTTTTTGCGATAGGGACCGTCATTTCCACCTACTTAGATAGTGCCAAAACAGCCCTCATCGTCGTCTTTACCCTCTGGGTGTTCGCTGTGCTGATTACACCCCGTGTTGGATTCCTCACCGCTAAATTCATCGCACCAACCCGAACTTCACAGAGTGTCTATATGGAAAAGAAAGCCATGCGAGACAATTTTGACGCGGCACTCCAAGAGGAAAAAATGAAAATTATCACGGAGACACCCGCGACGGAGATGTCCGAGGCTGGTCACGTTGCCAGAGTCATAGCCGGAGATGTCCTAAACGAAGTTGATGAACGCATGAAGCCTTTGGAAGAAGAATATCGACAGAAATTCCAAGAGCAGGCGGATAAACTTGATCGAGATTACAAACGTGAAACAGCACGACAACAACAGGTCGGTGAGACGCTTTCTCGAATCACGCCAACATCATCCCTTATTTACCTCACCACGAACTTGACGCAGACAGGAAAACGAAAGATGAACAATTATTTTCAAGCCGGTGAGCGGTACTATGATATGCTTGATACAGATTTATTCAGTAAAATTGTAGATCATGCAAGCATGAGGATGTACAACCCAGCGACGGATATTGTTAAAATCACACAGCCACCACCTTTGACGACAATAAGCTTAGGAGAAACGTTCCGTCAATCGGCGGTGGACGTACTACTGCTCTGTTTCTTTGCGGTAACATTGACAACCGTAGCGTTTCTGAAATTCTTCAGGTTAGATATTTGATGTACATATTAGGGGTTCTGAAATTATGCACCCTTTTCACCTATATATTACATCATTAATTATAGAGACTCCATTTCAAGGAGAAATATGTTTACACAAGGCAATGCTAACGAAGGAGACATAACGACAATGAAAAGTAAAAACGTTGTTAAACTACTCACATTTTTGGCAGTTTTGAGTATTGTCACTTTTTGGGGGAACCAAGTGAATTCACAAACGGTTAATACCTTTATAGAAGCGATAGAAAACAGGTCACCAGGACCAGATACCACTCCTGAAGAATACGACGGCCCTCAAACTGTGAAGGCATTGATGAACGCCTTTGACGAGGCATACAACCAAAAGTATTCAAAGGCGCGGGTGATGGCACTCTGTGAGGGTGGTGTTGTTTATAGTGGTGAGTTGGAAATTAGTGGTGAAATAGACGCGAGATATTCACGAGTAGAGTGGCTTCAGATGCTTTTGCAGAGAGGTATCACTATAGAGGATTTCGACGATTATAGGATCTACCTATCAAAGCGACATACTTTAGCATTTTTGGAGGACAATCCAGATTTGCAGGAAATCGGGTTCCTTGGTATCCCTTTAACGGACGATCAAGAAGCCTATAAAGTCGCTTATATCGATAAGTTAGTTCACAACAGAGTCCAGAAAGCCTCAAAACAGATTGAACGCCTCACGGCGCGGATCGAACGCTATAATAAACAACTTGAACAAGCGAAGAAACAGTCGAATTCCAAGCAGCTTAAGCAAGCGCAGGCAAAACTTGAAAATGCCGAGAAACAACTTGAGGATGCCAGGAAACGACTCAAGGGGATACAAGAGGCGTTAGAACGCCCAAAAAACCGGAACATGAAGAAGAGGTCGCCCTATCCACCGCTATAGGAGAGATAGGTTTGCTACGGTATAAGGAGAATGTTAGATGTTAATGACGTTGATTCAAAAAGAGATGATGCATCATATTCTCAGTGTCCGGTTTGTCGCGCTCCTTGTGATGTGTCTCCTGCTCATTCCGATTACTCTCTCTATCAATCATCGAAACTACCGCCAAAATCTTGTTGATTACCAAGAAGCCGTAAAACTCGCGAACATCGAAGAAACCACGATAAATCCACAGATGGAATTGAAACCGGAGTTGGAAGTTTCTAAGTTTTTCTTGAAACCGTCACCTTTAAGCGTATTCGCAAACGGATTAGGGGATGCATTGCCGAGTTACCTTGGAATGACCCGCAACGGAATTGTCCAAGGCGCATCATCTTTGGTCTCAGATTCGCTTTCCTACCTTTTGGGGCATCTCGACTTCTTATTTTTAGTAAGCACAGTTTTTAGTCTGCTTGCGCTGCTGTTTACTTTCGATGTCGTTGCCGGGGAGCGAGAAGCGGGCACCCTTCGGATCACTTTAGCAAATTCCCTTCCGCGCGATATCTTCTTGTGGAGTAAGTTAATTGGCGGGTATCTTGTGTTCGTTGTTCCATTTTTAGTATCATTTCTATTCGGTCTACTTGTACTTGTTTGGCAAGGCTTTCCGCTCGGCGAACCTGAAATTTTTCCACGTGTGCTCAGTCTAACCCTCGTCTCGCTCCTGTATATTGGTGTATTTTTTGCAATAGGTACCGTAATTTCTACCTATTTAGATAACTCCAAGACAGCCCTCATCGTCGCCTTTACGGTTTGGGTGTTCGCCGTGTTAATTACGCCGCGCGTCGGATTTATCGCGGCGAAATTCATCGCACCGACACAAACATCGCAGAGCATCTATCTCGAAAAGACTGCCCTCCGCGAGAATTTCAACGCTGAACTTGAAGCGCGAAAAAAGGAGATACACCAAGAATTCTGGAAAGATCGTCCCCAATCCTCCTTTGAAGAACAGATAGCGGGGGGTCTTGAGATGGATAAACAGGTGCAACCGCTTGAGGAAGAATTCCGACAGAAATTCAAGGATAGCGCTGACGAAATAGACCGGCGTTATAAGCGGAGCAAAACGAGGCAAGAAGGTGTAGGTGAAACACTTTCCCGAATCACGCCAACATCCTCGCTCATCTATGTCGCTACAAACTTAACACAAACCGGAAAGATAAAAAGAAACAACTACTTTCAAGCAGGTGACCGCTATTACGATGCACTTGATACAGATTTGTTCAGCAAAGTCTTGGATTACATCTCTATGCGGACCATGAGACCGGAAGATACCGTCAAAATCACGCAACCATCGCCTTTGGAAACCCCGACTTTAACGGAAACACTTCGCCAATCAACGGTGGATGTGCTGCTGCTCTGCTTCTTTGCGGTCATATTGACAACCGTGGCGTTTCTGAAATTCTTCCGTTCAGATATCTGACTATTGTGCGTGCAGCCGATAGCCAATCAACCATACTTTTGTAGAATTTGCTTGACGCATCACTTTTTCTGAATTTCCTATGAAAGCAGGAGTTAATCCAATAAGGTGCCTCCGAAAGCAGGTGTTACCACAGAATCCGATGTTATAAAAAAATAGTGCAACCTTTTTGCCCTTAAAACGCGTCTTAATGACATAAGCGTACATTGTCTAAAGTTTAGACTTAAAAAAAACAAGGTTGAAAGGATGTAAGTCTTTAACAAGGTTAAGACATCTACAAATAGAGGAAGGGCAGAAAAATGAATAGTACCTTTCAGGTTGGAAACCTCCTATTAATACTCCCATTTTTCACAGTTTTAGGACTTGCTATTTTTCTCGCAGGTTGTATTACAAACTACTCATATACACATACAAAAGGTGGAAGTTCTGAAATCAGTTCTGAAATCAGCACATCTACAGATGCACAAGGTGGAAGTTCTGAAATCAGTTCTGAAATCAGCACATCGGAGTGGAAGCTGCGTGAACATATCAAGTTCCACTGGATATCACTTCCAACGCCTGGAAAATACGCCGGCCCCCAAAACGCGCAGGAACTGATGAAAGCGTTAGACCCGGGTT
>PYJC01000043.1 GCA_003635255.1 Candidatus Poribacteria bacterium
CTGAGACATCTGACCTTGCTTGAGACGCACCTCTGCTAAAGCCACTTCAAGCGAGGCTACAGTCGCTTCGGTTGAGGCATCTAACGTCTGCTGAATCACTGACGCATCCGCGCATCTATCATAGCCAAACGCTGACAACAAGCCACGATCCGGGCGAACTTTACTCTGGATTTCAGACACCGTCTCGGCACCCGATAACATCCCTAACACCACGAAAACTAACTTGTCTGTCGGACGATACACAACTGTTTTCTGCGGAATGTTCACCAAGTCATGGAGTGGCTGAAATACTTCACGAACCCGCAACACCTCACCCAGGGCACACAACGGTGCCTGAGGGGTTGGAATCCATTTTTTCCGATTGTGCTTTTTCCGTTTTCCTGCTATACTTCTTTTTGCCATTGAGACCTCCAAAAAGGTTAGGTTATCTATATGATAACCTTTTGAACGTCTCAATGGCACATCTTTTCTACATTCACACACCTTTCAAACAAGAATGACATTACGCTTTCATTGGACAAAAATAAGGTAGTTAAGAGTTAAAGAAGTTTTTTGTGGAAACCTTCACAGAGAACCAAACGATTCCAAGAACCCTCTTAACTTATAACTTATAACCATTCCCTATTGCTTTCTCAAAATAAGGAGTGTGAGATCGTCGAACTGATCCGCTTCTCCTTGAAATTCCATGACTGAACTGTGAAGGTACTTGCGGATCGCCTCGGCGTGTTCATCCTTGCATGCTTGTGATGCCTCTACAAGCCGTTCTTCTTCGTAATAGTCGTCTTCGACGTTAACAGTCTCTGTGACACCGTCTGTGTAATATACAACAACATCACCAGCGGCGAGTTGGACATGTTCCGCTTCATATTCGGCAATGCTTGGGACCATATCGTTCGGGAACATTCCAAGCGGAATACCGCCAACATCCTCACCCAACCACTTGTAAGTGCCATCCTTTTTGATGAGTAGCGGTGGATTATGCCCCGCATTAAGCGTCGTGAGCACATCTGTTTCCGGGTTAAGATGGCTGTAGAAGAAGGTCGCATATTTCTCTTCTGTACCGCTGGCGTAAAGGAGCGAGTTCAGTATCATCGCCATGTTGGCGATTTCGGTGTACAAGGAAGACTGGTTAAGCGTCCCTTGCTCAATACTTTCTGCACGCGACAATTCCGAGATAAGCCCCGCACGGAGCGTCGCCATGAGCAGTGCCGCTTGCATCCCTTTCCCAGAAACATCGGCAATTGCGAGTCCCCAATGTCCGGTAGATAAAGGGATACAATCATAATAGTCACCACCGACAGGTCCACGCGGTTCATAATGCCCCGCCACTTCGTATCCGGGGATGTCTGGCAATGTCTCAGGAATGAGGTTCACCTGAATTTTGCGCGCCTCCTCCATTTCTGCTTGCAACTGACGCGCCTCAAGTGCCTCCTGGTGGAGCTGTGCGTTCTCAATTGCGACCCCTGCCTGTTTGGCAAAAGAGTCAAGCAAGACTACATCTTCATCTGTAAAAGAGGTGATTCTGCCGCCACGTTCTTCTTTGTCACCAACGATAAGGACCCCTAAAATGTCCCCATCACGTCCAGGAATAGGGACTGCCATTAAATTTTTGCCCCCGAAGAGGGTATCGGATTTAGGTAGACAGTGCCCCGGGATCCCCTCTCTAACGACAGATTTTAACACATCTGCGGATGTCGGTTCCTCAGACGCAGCTGTGTCCTCACCATAAGAAATAACAAGTCCGTTTCCGTTGTCCGGCACTGTGGGATCTTCAATCAAGGATTCAGGAAATGCATAGTGCATTTCGAGTTCTTGTTGCTCGGTGCGCGTGAGCATGAGCGCGCCAGCGTTTGCGTCAAGAAGTGAGACGGCTTGTTGCACCACCTGTTCCGCAGCATCCTCAGGTTGCAGCAGCTGACAGATCTGTGGGGCACTCTCCGCGAGCATGAACAACCGAAACTTTTCGCTCTGGATCCCCTCTACCATCTGCGAATAGGCGATAGCAATCGAAATTTGGTGCGTCAGCGTTGTAAGTAACTCCTTTTCCCACGCTTCTAATGCGTCCCTCGCTAAAAATTTGCCCAGCCCAATCATTCCCAGAAATTCATCTTGAATTTTCAGTGGGACCCAGAGACGTATATCAATCGCCTCTGAAAGGTTAGCACCCCGATCAAAGAATTTTTTAAGAGATTCTGGTGGGGCAGCGTTATCAATGAACGAATGCTTCAATAACGCCTCTAATTCATCTTCTTCAACAGGAATTGGAGAGAACACCTCTTCGGGCGTCGATGCAACGACATCAAGGTTTTGCCCTGTCGAGTGGTAACGCAATATTGCCCCGCGCCTAACTTGCAAGGTCCCGAGCGTGATACGGAGATAGGTTTTGCTGGAATAATTGAAATTGCTGTGTCCAGAGATTAGCGTCTGCCCTAAATGCTCCAACTCGGATAGGCTGAAAATGAGACGCTCCATAGTCTGTTCTGCGGTATTTTGCGTTTTATGGGTTCCCAAACTATCTCCTAAAGGCTTGCTCGGATCTTTCATAATATTGTATCCAAAAATAGGTTTCTAATTTTTATTTTACCTGTGACACGCGGGCAGGATTCACCAAAACGCGCTACGCATCTAAGCCAAACAAATTTTAATCTGTAACCAGATCAAAATCTATGCCTGAGAAACGCTTCATAGATTCGCAACAGCAGATTCTTCGTCCGGGAAGATGCCAGCGTATTTAGCAATCGCCATCATGCGAAAGGTACGTTCTTGCGTAGGTGACAATCCACAGAAATTTAAGGTGCCTTCACGCTCTTCAAGTGACTCTATAATTTCAATGAGTATAGATATACCAATGCTATTAATGAGCGTTGTTTTTTCAAGGTTAATTACGAGTTGTACACAACCCCCCTGAATAAGTTCCTGTGCCTTCTCGGAGAGCTGTTCTCCAAGGGCATCATTCAGGTATCCTGTCGTCTCAATTACCGCGTGCTCTTGCGCCTCGCGAATTTGAATATCAAATTTGTTCAACAAACCGCTTACCTCCTTAAGTTCTTAATATGGACTTGCAAGTCGCCTCTAAAACAAAAAGGTGATATATTAGAGAAATATGTCGTTTAACAACACATTTGGATACAGATTTGTGGATTATCTGCGGAAGGTTCAAAATTGTGTTGGCTACATATTGTACCGCAAGCCTCTATAGGCTTGCGCAATAACGACACAGCACCCTATTCGGCAGTCTTCTTTTTTATGAAACTAACGGTTGTACCGTTAGGGCTGCTTTCTATCATCACTTCATCCATCAGGGCTTTAATGATTTGTAAGCCTCTTCCGCGCTTACGTAGATCAGGGTGTATCCCTGGGCTACCGAGTAAGCGGGTCCCGTCAAGTGTATCCGCAGTTATACCGACCCCTCGGTCAGTAATTTTGACCTGCAACTGATCGTCCGTCACTAAGAACTGAATATGCACTTCCTTATCTTCGCTTTGGCTGTGTTCAGAAGCGTTGATACAAGTTTCAATGATTGCCAGTTGAATCTCTTCAACCGCCTCCTCATTGAAGTCCTTCAATTCAGCAAGGACAGAGCCAGTTTTCGCTGCGGCAAGTTCCATATCAGGGTACATAGGTATAGTGAGGAGTACTTTGTGTTCATCTGACACGCTATTTTTCCCTCCTTGCTATGGATTATAGTTACATAGGAAACCTACAAAATTCGCTATCAGGGGTATCCTTTCTCCGCGTTGCTATGAAACGTATGTATTTATAATATAACCCAAGTTCCTACCAACGGATTTTTGAGCATTGTAACACGGTTTTTCCGACACTCTCTTCACCCCGTAGGGGTGGTATGTCTATAGAAACGGTGTGTTTAAGCGACCACACTCCGTAGGAGTGCTATGTGTATAAATAGGTGGCAACTTGCGTTTATAATATAATAAAAAACCGATGAAATTCAGGCACACAAGCTCGCGCGCTCCGTAAATTCAGTATCCACACACACTTGATTAAATATCATACTATATTTTCTTCAATTATGTCAAGTTTTTTATCGTAGTTCACGGATCAAGAGACTTTGTCTCGTCAACAATCCAACGCGCGTCTGCTATCCGAGCGGAGGCTTCTGAAACCTCGGGTTGATAGGTCGCAAACTTTACCCTATCACAATTAGCAAGCAACTGTTGGACACGCTCAACATAAGGTTTACTTATGTGCGCTCCCGACATCGCGTGCAGCAACGCGGTTGTCGTCAATTCCAGTGCAGGGATGCGATACCGCGCCCCAATGTATTCTCGGAGAACGTAAGCAATTTGGGTATGATACGTTTCCATGTCGCCACGGGTGAGCCAATCGGAAGCCTCAATCGCCGCTAACTGTTCATACGCCACCTCGTGTGCTAAGGGTGTATCATCTTCTAATGTTACAGGGGTAGGTAAGGTTTGACGACGTTTTTGAATCCAATACCATATCGAAGCGATGATAAAGCCGAGTATCACCACACCACCGATGAAGTAGGGGAATAGGTTTTGCGGCACCTCCAGTGGGGGTTTGATATCGCGTAGGCTCTGTCCGTCCACAGCACCCTGCATAAGAATTTGTGTAAGTACAGACATATCTCTCGCGAAAAGGTGCGAATTACAATCCAAGTATTCCAAAATCTGTGAGCGATACTTTAAGAGACACGGAGTTCAATGACTATTGACTTCGGTGAAGTTGGGCAGGCATACTGGCATACCCCACATCCGGTACATCCAGCGTCAAGCACCTCTACAACACCGTCTACTGTGAGGTGAATCGCATCATCTCCAATAGGACACGTATCAACGCAATAAGTGCAAGTAATCTCTTTCGTACGGAGACAGGTTTCGGCGTTGAAAACCGCTAACCCCATTCTAATGTCTTCTGCATAAACGGGCTGCAAAGCACCGCTTGGACAGACGTACATGCACGCCAACGAATCACAGATAACGCACGGTTGCGCATCAGGATCAATGTAAGGTGTATTGTTAAGGTCGGACTGCGTACTCTCTAAAGGGATAATTGCGTTCGCGGGGCAGTTCTTGACGCAGTTTCCACACCGATGGCATTTCTCCAAGAATTCTGCTTCTGGCAACGCACCCGGCGGCCGTAAGATGACACGCGCCTTCGGTGCCTCAACTGGCAAATGCTCACCTATCCTGTCATCAAGAAGTTCGGCGACAGGTTGAATAAGTTGGCTCAAGGCTTCTTTAAAAAAGCCCCGCCGCCCTGTTTGATCCGACATTTTTAAATCTTATCCTTGAAAACCGTAGTAGCACTTGTTTTAAATAGGACTTACGCAGCCCCTACTGCAGGGTTTTTGCTTAGAAGAAATCCGCAGAAACACCCAAGCAAAAACGGTATTTCTTCAGGGTTTAAAACCACGCCTGCAGTGCGTCATACGTCCGTTATCATGGAAAAGTGCGTAAGTCCTGTTAAAGACCATTATTCTTTCGTCTTCGGAATCCGATAACAACATTTGTGGCTGCCTTGCATCAGATGTTCTTCGCGAACGACCTTCGCACCTAAGGATTGCCGGAAAAGTGCCAATTCAATCTCGCATACGCGTGGATATTCTTGCGCAATTACCGCGATCGGGCAGTTATGTTCAGTTAAAATATAGTCGGCCTCAGCCTCTTCAAAACGTGCCATGTATCCCTCTTCATCACGTATACGCGCAAGTTCTTCAATACGTTCACGGAGCGCTTTACCCGCAAGCCGTTGTCGATAAGTTTCCAGCTGCGACTTCATGCGTCCACGGAAGACTTTATTGATGAAACCAGGACCGTTAAACTTTGCTACCTCATGCATCAGTCCAACAGCAAAGTTCGCATAAGTTGTCGGGAAGAGACTGTTCGCTTCATCAGTCAATTGATAAATATGACGCGGACGACCGCGCCCCTGCTTCTCTCGGTAATACGCAATCAATCCCTCGGATTCAAGTATAACCAGGTGTTGTCGGACCCCCATCTGGCTGATATGCAACGCCTCTGTCAGTTGACCGACAGTCATGCCAGCACGCATCTTCAGCAGTTGCAGGATTCGCATTCGGGTTTCGCTCATTTCACAATTCACAGGACTACCTCATCTAATCTGGCTAACAACAATGCTCCATGTTTTTACAACCTCTAAAAACATTATATCACAACCGTATACCACAATTCAACTTTTCTTTTGTCTATATATCACTTCTATGATACAATTTTGCAAAGGGTACATGCAAACCCTCAGTCAGAAGAACTAAAGGAGCATGTGGAAATGCAGCACGAACTCACCACGGAACAGATCAATTTTTATCAAGAAAACGGATTTCTCGTCATTGAAAACTTCCTTGATGCCGACGAACTCAAAGAATGGCGACGGTGCACCGACGAATCTGTCGAAGAACGGCTCGGCACCTCCGTTGAACACATGACCAACCAGTTGGACCCGTCTAACTTTTATGCACGGGTCTTTACGCAATGCCTGCGGTTGGCAGATTCACACACAGGCATGCGGAAACTGATACACGATCCGAAAATCGGGAAGATGGCAACCCTGCTCGCAGACGTTGACGGGATGCGGATATGGCACGATCAAGCGTTGATTAAGCCGCCGTCCGGGAATCCGACTGCATGGCATCTCGATGTCCCTTACTGGTCATTTGATTCACGAGACGCGATTTCGCTCTGGGTCGCATTAGACGACGCCACACTGGCGAACGGCTGTATGTGGTATCTACCCAGCACCCATAAAACCGCACGTTTCGATAACGTCGGTATCGGCGAAAACATAGGCGCGCTTTTCGATGTATATCCAGAATGGAAAGCACTTGAACCGCAATCTGCACCATGTCCCGCAGGTTCTATGGTATGGCATAACGGCTTATGTGCACACGGTGCTGGCGCGAACATGACTTTCTCCCATCGTCGAGCGATGACGTGTGGCTTCATGCCTGACGGCTGCACCTTCAACGGCAAACGAAACATCCTACCGGAAGACTATTTTAACTCCCTTGAGATCGGTGACGTGCTTGACAACAACAAACAGAATACTCTCGTCTGGCATAAAGATTGGGAGACACAATAGACAAGCACAATAGCACCGTCGCTACAGAAACAACGATTAGATAAATCAGTTTTCAGTTCGGTTTTTTCTAATGAAAATTAAGAATTTAATCGGGTAATACTAAGACGTGTGATAATAAGCAGATCGGTTCGTAGTAGTGCGATTCATCGCACGTCCCGTAG
>PYJC01000044.1 GCA_003635255.1 Candidatus Poribacteria bacterium
CTATTACCCGAAAGCGGTGAAAATCGAGGATGGACCGACAATGATATTGCCGGGTTCGCACCAACGACTCGTGGATAGAGAAGCAATCGCGCATTATGGTGACATTCTCGGACAACTCTCCCTTACCGTCCCGGCTGGCACTGTCGCGATGACACGCTACGGGATATGGCATAAGGCGGGTCCGAAACTCAATGCCGACAGACGCGGGATGATTAAGTTCTCCTATTACCGAATGGCGATGCCCAAACGGGATTGGGTGCGCGAGTCCGATGAGATTCCACCTTACCAGCACCAAGGAAGGCATCCCTACGTAACGGAGATAGAATCCTACCGCGATCGACGTAGGGGTGAATTGACATGGAATTGGTTATGCGGGTTGGCGGAGGTGGAAGAACCTATTCCACCGATACAGATGTTTAACAGCGGCATTCCGTTGTCAGAAATCCGTTTTCAGTAGTGGGCCACGACTACACTCTGTTGTATGTTTAGGCAGATTAATAGGTTAGGTGCTCTATTCGCTGTTTTCCGTAGAAGGGGCTGATTTGGGGAGGCTCCACGCACCGATAAAAGCAACAATAAACCCGAGCGCTGCACCAAAACCACCGAATTGGAGACTGGCAATTTGCCCCAGTTCGACCTTGGATGTAGCATATTCCAATATTTTTTCAGCCAAGGGTGTGTTTTCACTAAGTTCTGGTATGAATAAAAAAAGTGTGATCAGAACGAATAAAAACCCAATAACACTACATGTTAGTACTAGTTTTCTGGCTTTCCAAGGTCTTTTTAACATTGGAAGGCAACCCAGAATAAGCATCAAAGCAACGAAAAAAGCATAGGGTGTAGCAATATGAAAGCCTGAAATAGTGAGAGATTCTTTTGGTGGAGAAATGATTGGATCTAAATCTAAAGAGGATATATCAATTTTAATCCACGGCAAAAAGCAGCAAAGCAGAGCGATGCCTCCACCTACTAAAGAGACTATAAGCGAATTCTGCTTCACAATGGTTTCCTCAAAGTATTTTTTAGGCTTAAACGGCTCTCTTGTAGGCAGGTTGTTAACCCGCCTACAAGAGAGAAAATCTTAACGTGCACCACACGCTTTCAAACATGCTTGCATGTGCCCACGCGATTCCGCAGCAATCGTGCAACACTGCTCTAAACTATACTCTCTTGCACCGATGACCTCAAGATTCAGCGGACCGGTATAACCGTTTTCATGCAGGACACGGATGTAGCCGACGAGGTCAATATCACCACGTCCATTCGCCTGCAATTCAGGGGCACCGGGGCCCCGTTCCATCCCTTTACAGTCCCGAATATGCACATGTTTAACGCGTGAAACGACAGCAGCGATTGCCTCGACAGGATTTTCACCCGCGCGGTGGATATGTGATGGATCCATATCAATCCCGAATGCAGGCGATGAGATTTCCTCCATCACACGGAGGGTTGTCGGTGTGTTATAGATACTCGCACCGACGTGTGCCTTGACACAGAGCGTTACTCCATAGTGTTCTGCGCGCTCAGAAAGACTGCCCAATGAATCGACCACTTCGGGCCACGCAGATTCATCGTCCGACGAACCGCCGGGACCACAGTTGATAATCGGAACGCCGATCTCGGCTGCCGCTTGGAACGCGAGTTCCATTTTCTCTGGGTCGCGCGACGGCTGCTCCATTGCTAACAACTCCAGTTCGTATTCTTTTGCGTAACGTTTGATGTCGTCGGCGAGTGCTTGCCAGTTTGCGAGGACGAGGTGTTGGCTCATCCCGTCAATCGCAGAGAGTTCAATGCCGTCATAACCAGCCATAGCGATGTGCTTGAAGGCGGTCTCCATATCGTAACCGCCAAACAGCACCGAATTTGCTCCTAATTTCAAGTGTAATTCTCCTTCTTAAAGCCGAGAGAATAGGGTTTTTCAGTTTCCCTATAGTCCTTTCAGAGGTGGAAGCGGATGTGGACGCACGAGAATACCGCCCTGCTCATAGGATTCCATTGCTGCCCAGGTGTACTCAAGTGCGGCGAGTGCGTCTCTACCGGAGGCACGCAGCTGCTCTTTCGGCACACCGTTCGTGATGTCTTCTAAAAACGCGTGAATCCGCAACGGGAACGTCTGACCGAAATCGCTGATGCCGGATTCGGTGACGATGGGTTCATCAGAAGGAAAATCAGGCGCGCCAGGGGAGGGCCAATATGTAACCTTCTCGATGCAGTTCTCAATGCAAAACGTACCGCGCGTGCCTGCGAGTTCGACACTCCACCAACCGCCGAGACCAAATGTAGCATCACCGCGTTGGCTGAGCAGATAGCCGATACAACCATTCTCAAACCGGAGGTGGATGCCGTTAATAGAAACCATCAGATCGCCTGCGCCGCGTCTGAAATGCGGACGTTCCATAAAGGCTTGCACATGTGTTATATCCCCGCAGAAATGGCGCATCACGCTGAATGGGTGCGACAGGAACGCTTTCACGTGGAAATAGGGAAACCCATCAGAACGCGGGGCTTTTGCGTAACTATAATTGAATTCACCACCAGCAAATCCCATTTTATGAAGACAATAAACCTGCTCCCCGATATGTCCTTCGTCTATATATTTCTTCGCTTGGTCCGCGGGCGGTGTGAAATAGTGGTTCAGGTTACAACCGAGGTAGAGGTCTTCTTCCGTGGCTTTCGCGACCATCTCTCGTGCCTGTCCGATGTCATTGGAAATCGGTTTCTCAACGAGGACGTGCTTCCCGTTATCAAG
Organism: Candidatus Poribacteria bacterium; assembly: GCA_003635255.1. Taxonomy (GTDB): domain Bacteria; phylum Poribacteria; class WGA-4E; order WGA-4E; family WGA-3G; genus WGA-3G. The sequence continues at coordinate 2,750 of PYJC01000044.1, forward strand.
AGCCTCCATTGTGGGTTCATAGTGCCAGCTTCCGTTTTCATATCCACCCGTGCCGACATCAACAATGTCCAAATCGGGTTCACCATCGATCATGTCAGCGAGTTTGTAATATGCCTTGACTCCGAGACGTTCCGCTGCGCTATCCGCACGCTCTTTTACAATATCGCACACCGCAACCAGTTCCGCTAAGTCGTCATTCGCGTGGCAATTTGCATGGTTATTACCGATGCCACTCATGCCGACAACGCCAACTTTTAATGCCATTTTTATTTTTCCTTCCAATAGATGAAGTTTAGTCTCGCCCATAGGGAAAACTTGCAATTTAAATTCGCGCTTGCACGTAGCACCCTAAAACAGGCTTTGTCTTTATTATAAGACTGTTTACGGTTTTGTCAACACATATCTGTCAACTACCCAAGCCTAAAGACTTGGGCTTGCTGTCGCGTCAAACAACATGAGTTGTGTTGCATTCTGCAAGCCTTTGTCTCGTACTTCGTTCTTGTTTCTCGCTTCATAGAGGGTGGCAACCCACCACTCTCCACGATGGGCAGCAGCTGCCCTCAAGAGTATGTTTATCGCAGCGTTGTGGTCTCGGTCTAAAGACGTGCCACAAAACTGACAGTTAAAAGTTCGTATCGCCAGCGAAAGTTTCTTTAGCGATTTCTGACCACAACTTGAGCAGATTTGCGAAGTATTCTTGGGATCGACTTGGTGGAAGTGGAAACCGTCTCTTTCGGAAACCATGTTCCCACACCACTTAAAGAAGGTTGCCCAAGACGCATCGCTGATGCTCTTGCTGAGGTGTTTATTCTTCACCATGTTGGAGGTGTTTAGATTTTCGGCGACCAACACATTATTTTGCTTATGGTGGTAGAGTTTGTAGACGAGTTTGCCGATAAAGTCTTTGCGTTTGTTTGTTGTGCGCTCATGGTGTAATGCGAGTTTGTGTTGTTGTTTCTTTCTACGGTTAGAACCTAACTTCTTACGAGACAGGTCTTTGGAATGTTTACGTGTCAGGCCTTCTGCTTGACGATACCAACGTGGATTGTCCTCTTTCTCGCCTTCGGAATGCTTCGCAGTGAGAACAAATAATGGGTTGTTCCCATATCAACGGCAATCGCGTCCGTCGGTTCGACTTTAGGCATATCGGGGAGTTCACAAGTGATATGTGCATACCAGCCACTCGCTTTTTTCACCAGCGTGACCTCCTTCGGATCGCCTTGTAAAGGACGGTGCATGTATATCTTAACTTCGCCTAACTCCGGCACTTTGAGTCGGTCATGTTTCCAACCTGTTTCTCGGATAGGATTTTGGCGAACACGTATTGTCTGTTTATCTGTATCTTCGGTTTTTTTAGCAACAACTTTGCTATATTTGCGGAGACTCCATGTCAGAGAACGCACACGCTTTTTGTAGCGAGGATAACCTTTTTTCCCGTCTCCGTTCTGACAACGCCGGCGGAAGTTCGTGAAAGCCTTATCGTTTCTCCGTAGGGCGTGGTTTTGAAAATCTTGTGGCACTTCTCGGAAGTCCTCATATTTTTCACGAGCTGCCGTTAGGAGTTCCTGCTGATCCGTTAGAGATACAAAAGCACCTTCAGTCTCATGTGCCACAAGTCTATCATGACGCGCAGAATTCTGAAGGTCGCAAAGGTGGTCTAACCACTTCAATAATGTTGTTTTTTGTGTTTTCGTAGGATACACAGGGTATCTAAAAGTGAGTTTCATGGTATTTCGTGTATTGTGTGTTTATCCCCTACAACGTGGGAGGAAACCAGCACGTGGTTTCCGAGAGACTACGCGTTGTATGCTGGTTTCCAACACGATACAATATTTTAGACTAAATGTCAAATCTTTTCTGAAAGGTTTGGTCTAATTAACGAGGGCGGTTTTTCCTCCCAAACCTAAAGGATTGGGATTCCAAAACCGATTATTCTCTTGAAAATATGCTTGACAGTATTTCCGATGCATGCTATTTTTCATATAAATAGCGTTGAAGGGGGAAAAAATGGATGAGTATCAGTGTCGGGATGGTGGGTTTAGGGATGTTCGGTCCCTCGTTTATCCAGTCGTATAAGGCGCACCCAGATGTGCATCGGCTTGCGCTCTGCGATCTGCGTGAAGACAGATTGTCAAAATGGGCAAAACAGTTTGAAATTTCCGAGACGTATTCGAGTCTTGATGAGATCTGCAAATCGGATTTGGATGCGCTTGTAATCATTACACAGCACTGGATACACGCGCCGCAGGCGATTCAAGCGATGGAAGCAGGAAAGCACGTCTATACGGCCGTTCCTGCCGCTGTATCGCTGGATGAATGCGAGCAACTTGTCAGAACCGTTGAACGGACTGGCATGATCTACATGAATGGCGAGACGAGTTATTTCCGTCCGGAAACAGCTTTCTGTCGCCAGAAGGCGGCGGAAGGGGCGTTTGGAGAATTTGTTCATTGCCGTGCCGAGTACTTTCACGATATGGACCACGGCCTCTATGACGTAGCAAAAAATCGGTGGGGCGCGCAGTGGGGCCCCGACAAGATGGGCGGGATTCCGATGTACTATCCCACGCATTCAACCTGTTTCCCGATCTCTGTGATGAAGGCACACGCAACATCGGTTTCAGCACAGGGATATATCTATCCAAACGACGATTGGTTTCGGACGGATACCATCCACAAGAACCCCTTCTCCAATGAAGTCGGGCTGTTCACAATGAGCAATGGTTCAACAATGCAAATCTGTGAATTCCGGCGGATTGGACACCCAGGTTCCGAACGCGTCAGTGGTATCTACGGAACAGAAGGCAGTTACGAGCAGAATCTTGCAGGCAGCGTGTGGACGAGCAAAAGCGAAAGGGAAATTGTCCAGCCTTCACAAACGCACGAATACCTTCCTGAGGCACTCGCAGCGGATCTCGGTGGACATGGCGGTTCGCATGCGTATCTCGTACATGAATTTGTGGATTCTGTCAATCGGCAACGATTACCGCGCATTAATGTTTGGGAAGCCGTTCGATACTGCGCGCCCGGATTAGTAGCACACGAATCCGCAATGCGGAATGGTGAATTGCTCCCAATCCCGGATTGGGGAGACGCGCCAGAGCGTAACATTTAGTTTTAAGTCTGTTTTAACAATTTTGATGTTTTTAACCCTAAACTATAGTCAGTCAATAATTCACTGAATATCGCTTTGAGAATAGCGAAGGAGAAGATAAAAGATGAAAACTACGGTTGCAAGATTAAAACTATTATGTGTCAGTTTCATGGTTATTAGCCTGATGTTTGTAGGTGTGAGTTCTGCTGAAAGTGACCTCGGAACTGCTGTCGGAATGTGGCTCTTTGATGAGGGGAGTGGTGATGTCGCCGCAGATTCCTCTGGGGGCGGCAATGACGGCACAATCCACGGTGGGGCAAAATGGGTTGATGGCATGTTTGGCAAGGCTTTGAGTCTTGACGGCTCGGATGATTACGTCGAAATTCCGCACGACAATGCTTTAAACGTTGGTGGCGGACACACGATTGCGCTTTGGTTTAAATTAGATAAAGTTCCCACGGGTGGGATGGGCGTTATAACCAAAGATGATTGGGCACCTGGGTTTTGGTGGGATGGAAATATAATCCGACATCACACGCATGACCCAGCGGCTACGCTTCATTATGTAGATGCATCTTGGAGTCCAGATACGGATTGGCACCATGTTGCTGTTACTTGGGATGGTGAAGGGTTTGGTGTATACCTGGACGCTGAAGAGATTGGTTCTGGTGTAAATGGAGCCGACATAGGAAGGAACCCGTTAACTGACAAACCCCTTTTAATAGGTATCTATTTAGAAACTGGACAGCATGGTCAGTGGGGTGCGTTTCTCGGTGCCACTATTGACGACGTTGCTATCTTCAATACGGCATTGAGCGGTGATGATATTGCAACGATCATGAATGATGGCTTAGGAACAACAACTGATGTTGAACCTTCAGGTAAACTCACAACGACTTGGGCTGCCATTAAAGCCGATTGATCTGCTTCCAAACCTAAAGATTGCGTTAATTGGCAATTTTCGGTGTTTGCGGGCAATCTTGTGCTTTGTTGTTGTCCAGATGGACAGAAAGGGGTTGTGTTTCTTTCTCCTTCTTAACAATCCCTACCGTTTCCAAAATGTGGGCATCTCCATAGGATGCCCACCCTGCATTGAAAATTAGGTTTGCTTTTTATTGCATTTTACGGTATACTATACTATT
>PYJC01000045.1 GCA_003635255.1 Candidatus Poribacteria bacterium
TTTATGGCAGCCGCCACACACTGCGGTCATGTCACTGAGTCGTTCTCTGCCGATGCGCCTATAGGTTTCATGATGTACCTGCGTTGCATGTCTGCTTCCGCACTTGCGACATTTGTAGCCTGCACGTTTCAAGATCGTCCGGCGTTTGGTCTGCCATCGTCTCGATTTTCGGTATCGTCTATATGATTTCTTATTCATTTACCCCGTAAAAATAAGCGTTCAAATGTTTGGTCGTATCGTTGCTTTTACTTCATAAAATTATAGCACTTTTGGTGCAAACATTCAAGGATAACCGCGATCCGAACGAACTACCCAACTTGACTTCCAGAAATGAACCTGCTATAATACATTGTTAACGACTCTGTTTGCTGCTATAAAATTTTAAGATTCAAATTGAAATTGGACATTCAACAGTTAAGTGCGGTGAAAAGGCGAAGGAAAACCTATGAATCAGGCAACATCCAAGCAACATGATCCAGATATGCTTGACGAATACGATTTTAGCAAAGGCGTTCGTGGAAAATACGCAGAACGGTACCAAGCAGGGAAAAACATGATAAGACTTGACGACGACGTAGCCGAAATGTTCCCCGATGCGAAATCCGTCAACGATGCCTTGCGAACATTAGCAAAAATCATTGCCGACCACCAGCAGAAAACTTCATAAACGGAGCGAAAATAAAAAGATTGCGTCCATCCTATTTAGCGAAGGAAAAAAAATGAGACGTTTTGGAACCCAGGGGCGTGTGTGCCCCGACAAACATTATGTGGTCGCCCGCGCCGAGGAGGTCACTGATTTCATTGACCGCATCAAAGACGGGCGGTATATTGTTTTGTTCGCGCCCCGGCAGACCGGCAAGACGACCTTTTTTCGCTTGGCACTTGACGCACTCGCTATTCAGGATTCAACTTATTTCCCGATTCAACTGAATTTTGAGGAGTACGAAGACTACGACCCTGCCAGCTTTTATGCCTCCCTTCGGAAGGAGATTTGCAAAGAAATTGAAAGGGTTTTTCAAAAACGCGAAACGGATCCGTCTGATGAATTGGCGCGCTTTTTGGTGAACACGGAGATAACCGATCATGTTTCGATGAGAGAGTTCTTTGAAGAGTTTGCGAAGTTGCTTTCTCAAGGCACGCATTCGCAGCGGGTTGTCCTTACCATTGACGAGTTTGATGCTATCCCGCGTGCTGCTCTTAAAGGATTTCTGCGTTCGCTTCGCTATATCTACCTTTCCGGACAAATCCGGTGTCCACACAGTGTTGGGATCGTTGGTGTTAAAGGGATCGCACAGCTCAACTACGACCGGTCTATTTCCCCGTTCAATATCCAAGATGAATTCCATTTGCCGAACTTCACGCTTGAACAGGTGCAAGAATTGCTCGGACAATATACAGACGAAGTCGGGCAAGCCTTCGCACCAGAAGTGATTGCGTCCATTCATAAGCAAACAGCGGGACAGCCTGTACTCGTCAACCGATTTGCACAGATTCTCACCGAGGAGATGGACATCCCAAAAACCGTGACAATTACGATGGCGCACTGGACGACAGCACATGAGCAGCTGCTCCGCGGACAGAATACCAATATTGAGCATCTGACAACCAATGTCCGTAAAGACCCGCGCTTTGAAAGCCTTCTGATGCGAATTATGGCACGTGATGAAGGCGTAGATTTCAACTTGCGCAATGACATTATCAGTGAACTCGCCACCTATGGTGTTATCAAAGAGGGGACTGACGGTATGTGTGAGATCCTCAATCCAATTTACCTCTACTGTATTATGCAGGTATTCAAGCCAACTGTAAATGGACTGGAGCAGGCGTATTTCCCCGAAGAGACCGACGATGAGGGGCGCGCATAAATATTTAAATCTGCACAAAACCGCGCCCGCCAACTGCCCACCGCCGATCAGCAACTCCTAAAAACTTGACATCAACCGAAATATCCCGTACAATATACGCATGCCACGTAAAAACAAAATTCTCAACATCGGCGATACCGCCCCCCTGTTCACGCTGCCATCACACCAACGACAGGAGGTCTCACTTGAAGCATACCGAGACGCGCAACACGTCGTCTTAACCTTCTTCCGAGGGACATGGTGACCGAATAGCCGCCGTCAGTTGTCGGCAGTCCAAGAAAATGTTGATGCCTATGCCGAGTCTACTGCGATTCCGCTTGCCATCGCTGGACAGTGGCCCCGTGAACTCCGCGGCTATGCCGATAAAAATGGCATCACATTTCCGTTATTGGTAGACAAAACTCGGAGTGTCATCAAAAACTACGGAGTCTATCACTGGCTCAGTCTTGAGGCTTACAATATCGCACGTCCGTCAACGTTTATCATTGACAAAACAGGGATTATCAGATATATGTATATCGGCACACATCAATTCGATCTAGTCCAACAGACAGAAGTCATTGAATCCCTGAAAGCAACAGCGAAACTTTAATAAATGATTTGATTTCCAAAAAAAATATGATATACTATGAAAACAAAAGTTTTCAGTTTTCAGTACGGTTTTCTCTCACTGCGAGGCATGAAAAACCTTTCAGTTATCAGAAAGAGCCCCTCGGATTATCAAAAATCTCTTGTAACTGATAACTCTCACTGCGAGGCAAACTGATAACTGACAACTCTGAAAGTGTAGCTAACAGATCGCTATGGACGAAGCACATATAGTCTTCATGCAACGCGCACTGGCATTGGCGAGACAAGCAAAGGGACGCACCAGTCCCAATCCACTCGTCGGCGCAGTTATTGTAAAAGATGGTAAGGTTATCGGTGAAGGTTACCATCAAAAAGCGGGAACCCCGCATGCCGAAATCCATGCCTTGAACGCCGCAGGTGAGAACGCCAAAGGTGCAACGCTTTACACGAATCTTGAACCGTGTTGCCATTGGGGACGCACACCGCCTTGCACAGCAGCAGTGATTCAGGCAGGCATCGCTCACGTCTACATCGCAGAGGTAGACCCGAATCCGAGTGTCGCAGGCAAAGGTATCCACCAACTTGAGAAGGTGGGCATCCATGTTCATGTAGGTGTATGTACGCAGGAAGCAGGAGAGCTAAACGAAGTCCATAGGAAATACATCCAAACCGGTATGCCGTTTGTCATCCTTAAAACTGCGATGAGCCTCGACGGAAAGATAGCGACCACCTCCGGCGAATCGCAATGGATTACATCTGAGGCATCGCGACAGCGCGGACATGAAATCCGAGATGCCGTAGATGCGATTCTCGTCGGCAGAGGCACAGTGGCGCGCGATGATCCCGCACTCACAACGCGGCTTCAAAATAGAGAAGGACAGGACGCAACCCGGATTGTGCTGGACTCACACGGAAGGACATCAACAGGCGCACGCATTTTCAATGTAGAAAGTAGTGCCGGTGTTATCGTTGCTGTAACGCCTGACGTACCGATGGAGAATGTCAAGGCACTCGAAAAGACGAGAGCGGAAGTAATAACTGTTCCAGCAGGACACGGTAAAGTCTGTTTTAAGAGTTTGATGGAAATATTGGGAAAACGTGAGATAACAAGCGTTTTGATAGAGGGCGGCGGCGAAATTAACGCCTCCGCTATCGCAGCCGGAATCGTTGATAAAGTTATATGCTTTGTGGCACCGAAACTCATCGGTGGACGGAACGCACCGGGACCTATCGGCGGCGAAGGGGTTCCCAACTTGAAGGATGTACCACATTTGCAACGGATCCGCATCACGCCGATGCCCGACGCTGATTTCCTAATTGAGGGGTACCTATAGTTATGTTCACCGGGATCGTCGAAGAACTCGGAACAATCCGAAATATCCAGCGTCCATCGCACGGGGTCATCCTCGAAATTCAGGCGAGTGATATCTTCTCCGATGCAACAGTCGGTGATAGTATTGCCGTTGACGGTGCCTGTCTTACGATCCGTGATCTGACACCGGAGGCATTCACTGCCGATGTATCCGCTGAAACCCTACGCCGCACGACATTAGGCGAACGGAAGGTCGGTGAACACGTTAACCTTGAACGCTCACTCCGGTTAAGCGACAGATTAGGCGGACACCTTGTGCTTGGACACGTAGACGAAGTCGCGACGATCTGTGCATGGAAAGACGAGGGCGATGCCTCCCTGATGCGGGTAACGATGAACAGCAACATCAGACCCTATATAGCATATAAAGGCTGTGTGACCGTTGACGGCATCAGCTTAACCGTATCGGGTATCCATGCTGATTCTTTTGAAGTCGCCCTGATTCCACATACAAAACAGGTGACAACTTTAGGCACAAAACGGATCGGTGCCAACGTCAACCTTGAAGTTGACATTATTGCGCGTTATCTCGAAACGCTTCTGAAAAACAGTGAGGTGAAGAAGGGTTGGACTGAACAACCCGCCTCCGAGACACTCAATTTGGGTTTCTTAGCAAAACACGGCTATATTAGTTAACGAACTCATAGCGAGTACGCGCTATGAATGGTTGAAAGTTATACGAAAGTTAATCATTGAATATGCGAGATGACGAAACCCCAGACGGGTCTCTTTGAGTTTATCATAGCTCAGGGCAAGTCTTCGGTAAGTGTCTTGCCACCCGAAAGTTCGCTCAACTTTATATCGGTCTTTGTATATCCTTTTGTCAAACCAACGGAACTTACGCGCAATGACAATAGGTTCTTTAGCATTGCGACGGTTAGGATAAATCACGGGTCTCAACCCGTGTCCTCTAATAAGTTTATGATTCACCTTAGAATCAAAGGCAGAATCAAGTGTCAGAGCCGAACCGCAAAGATCCATGCCAATACGTTTGCTAAAAGCGATTATATCACTCAGGGCTTCGGGCAAAATCGTTGTATCATGTGCGTTGACGGGTTTCAGCGTTATCGGTCCTATGATGAACCCATGATTATCGGTGAGCGTCAACTCTTTTTCGCCTTTCTGATGTTTGTGTCCTGAGTAGCTGATACCGTCGCCCCTTTTTTCACGACGGTGTTTGAACCATCACCGTGAAGGTGTGTCGTATCAAGTTGATCCGTATCAAGCAAGTGTATAACCGACGCTTCAAAGAGGTTCTGATACGAGCCATCTTTTGACCAGCGATGATGCCATTTATAGACATTAGACCAATGGAGTTCATTCCGCCGTGTTCGGAGTTGCTCCCATTGAATACCCGTATGCAAAACATAGAGAATGTAGTTGAATATCTTGTAGAAAGAGAGTTTCGGCTTTGGACCTTTAACACGTTTCTTCAGATGTGGCAAGATATAACGATTAAAATCCTTACGCGAAACCTGCTTCGGAATACCGTTGTATCTCGGAGACTTTTCGGACTCGGAGACCGTCATAAGAGCACCTCTCATAAAGTAAGTGACTATCAAAAGTGGAAATAAAGGGACATAAAGGATCGCCTTTTATTCCACTATTTTACTACATTTTTATGTTT
>PYJC01000046.1 GCA_003635255.1 Candidatus Poribacteria bacterium
TCATGCGTTTTATCTTTCGCTATGACTATGTAAAGCAGACGGGGTTTAAAACCCCGCCTGCAGTGGGGTTTCATGCGTTTTATCTTTCGCTATGACTATGTAAAGCAGACGGGGTTTAAAACCCCGCCTGCAGTGGGGTTTCATGCGTTTTATCTTTCGCTATGACTATGAAACAAGTTTATACTCAACGAGTTTCGTGTGAAGTGTGTTTCGGTTAATGCCGAGTATGTCTGACGCTTTACTTCGGTTTCCGTTGGTGTGTTCAAGTACAATTTTAAAAAGAGGCTTCTCAAAAATCTCTCGGATTTCAGCATAGAGTTCCCCTGGCGGTGCCTCGGATTCCATATACTGTTCGATGTGTGCTTGGAGCATGGCATACACCTTGGTATCAAGTTGCCCTGGCTCGCTCATCGGTGTCGATCTCTCTAAGATTGGATCGAAATGTTCAGGTAATAGCATTTGCCCTGAACACATTACGAGTGCGCGCTTGATAGCGTTTTCTAATTCGCGGACATTGCCGGGCCAATCATAAGCCGTGAGTTGTTTGACAACCTCTGTGGAGATACCGATTTCAGGCAATTGGTATTCCTCGACAAACTGGCGTGTAAATAGATCTATGAGTTCAGGTATATCCTCTTTCCGCTCTCGTAGCGGTGGGAGCGAAATCGGGATGACATTGAGACGGTAGTAGAGGTCTTCTCTGAATGTTTTCTGCGCAATGGCGGTTTCGAGTCGGCGGTTGGTAGCGGCAATGATGCGGACATCGACAGCGTGTGTCTCGGTGCCGCCCATAGGTTCCACCTCGCGTTCTTGTAGCACACGCAGTAATTTCATCTGGACTTCAATTGGCAATTCTCCGATTTCATCGAGGAAGATTGTACCGCTGTCTGCCTGTTGAAATTTTCCCTTTCTTGGACTATGTGCGTCGGTATAAGCCCCTTTAACATGCCCGAAAAGTGCGCTTTCAATGAGACTTGAAGGCATAGCACCGCAATCGACAACGACAAAAGGATTGTGAGCACGTCCGCTGTTTTGATGAATCAATTGGGCGACGAGTTCTTTACCGGTTCCGCTTTCACCTAAAACGAGGACAGTTTCGTCACTAACGGCAGCACGCCCAATTTTAAGGTATACCTCTTGCATCGCTGGACTCTGCCCGACCATTTTTCCATGTCTGTCGAAATCAGGCGATGGTGATGCTTTGATGTTTTTGGTCTGATTCGTTGCGGAGGCGGCGCGCGACACGAGATCCAGTAATTGCTTCTGGTCAATCGGTTTGGTGAGGTATCCATAAGCGCGTTGTTTCGCTGCGTCAATAGCAGTTTGGGTTGTGCCGTGTGCTGTGATTATAATGATTGAGGCGGTGCTATTGTACTGCTGGATGTCCGTAATCAATTCGAGTCCATTGGCATCGCCTAACCAGATATCAAGCAGAATGACATCGACATTTGTTTCTTTGACGCATGCAAGGGTTTCCGCCCCATTTTGCGCTTTCAAGGTCTCATATCCTGCCCTGTCAAGGGTAGCGGCGAGTATGTGTCGCAGGCTATCATCATCGTCAGCAATAAGCACTAAGTTTGACATTTTCTTATATTTCCTTGCGGTTCCTTGTGATTCCTCTCTGTTACATTAACCTAAGTTGCCACCTATGTAGCACAAACTTTTTGAAGTTTAAGAAAATATTTCGGTAATTAGGCGAGGATACAATCCTCGCCTGCAGGGGGGGACACCCGCCTCGTGCAGAATATGGAATTACCGAATTAATAAATTAATCTTCATTTAGTTTGTGTCATAAGGGCGCAAACTAAAAGTTTTGCGGCGTACTCGCCCAGATGCGACGTGCATCACGCTACAAAATATCGGCTAATTATCAGCATTTTTTCACTAAAGACGGAGTTTCGATGCCTAAAAACTTATAGGTAGCAACCTGGGTTACATTATGCGTATATAAGTCGTTAATGTACAGGGAGTGACACAATAAACGCCGTGCCGACTTCGAGATTCGCATCGACTTCAATGCTGCCGTGGTGTTCGGCGAGAATTTTTTGGCTAATATAAAGCCCAAGTCCAGTCCCCTTCTGTTTAGTGGTATAAAATGGATCGAAAAGCATAGGAATATCTTCAGCCGGGATTCCGGGACCGTCATCCTGAATCCGAACACAGACGACTTCCGATTCTGATAGATATTCCGTCTGAATTGTCAGCGTTCCTCCTGTATCCATTGCTTCAATAGCGTTGTAAAATAGGTTGAGAAGTACCTGTGTGATTCCATCCTCGTTTATATTCACTTGTGGGCAGTTGGTATCATATTGCGTGGCGACAGTGATGGCGTGAAGCTCCAATTCGGGACGACAGATAGCGAGACTGTTATCAAGCAGATGATGGATGTCAGTCTGTTTTGCGGCTTGCATTGCGGGTTTGCTGAAAGCGAGTAACTGCTCAATGAACCTATTTAGCCTATCTACCTCTTTGATGATGATTGCGGTGTATTCCTTAACCTCTTTCTGAGAAAGTTGTACTTTGTCGGAACGGGTTCTGACGGGTGCGTCTACTTCCGTCTCGGTATGCTGGAGTAATTGGGTACCGAGTCGGATGCTGCCCAACGGATTTCGCACCTCGTGTGCGATGGTTCGGACCAATCTACCAAGTGTTGCCATCCGTTCGGATTCGACGAGTGCGTCGATCGTCTGCTGGATTTTGACCCGTTGTGCGATAGTTGAAGCGATAATTGTTAGGAGTCGCCGGTCGTCCTCTGCTGAAAATTCATCTGATGCCTTGTCGATTGTCAATGTACCGATGACGTGTTCTTCCACAATAATTGGGATACACCAGAAAGCGATGATGTCTTTAGATTCAACACGTTCCGGTTCAAAGAGTTTAACATAACCGCGCGAACGCCGGGTCTGCGGAACACCGATCGCTTTCCCTGATGCAAGTACCTGTTTCTGAATGTCTTCTATCTGGTCATCTGTGCCGCGTTTCATCTCAGCGGGTGTGAGTCCTAAGACAGTTTCTACTGAGGTTACAACCTTACCGTTTTCGTAGAGGTGCAAAGCCCCACGGTATATGCCGAGTCTTTTGGACAGTATTTCAATGATGCGCTGAAATAGCCCCTCCAGCTCAAGGTCCGTATTCGCCGCTTGGCTCACTTCAAAAAGTGTAGAGATGTCTCGCACCTGTTTTTCTAAATTCGCATTGACGCTGTGGATCTCCTCTATCTCTTCGGCACCACTACGGCGTTGGGTCTGAAATTGGCGAATGACCCGGATAACACCGAACGCGAGGAACGGGTAGAGCAGTGCAATGATGATGCTTTCGGTGTGCTGCGGGTAGCGGAAGACGTAGCCCCAATTAGCGACAGCCGTGAGACCGAGCAGGATGTTTTGTTCGCGGGGTTGTGCGTATATAACCGCGAGAATCATCACACCGTAGTAGCAATGGCTGGCTGCGGCGTAGTATTCCTGCATCTGAAACAGGTGTGTACTGACATTGATGAGTAGTACAAAAAGCGTTAGAAAAAATGTTATCATCTTTTTTATACTTGTCAGTTAACAGTTAACAGTTGTCAGTTACTGAAAACTGTTATACCTGATAACCCTAAAATTTCAGAAAATTATTGAGCATCTTTAGTCCGACGCGTCCGCTCTTTTCAAGGTGGAACTGTGTCGCGATGAGATTATCTCGGGCAATCGCGCTACAGAATTCAAGCCCGTACGCCGTCTTCCCTATCACAAGGTCCTCTTCTTCTGGCTCAGGATAGTAGGAATTGACGAAATAGAAATGTGCGGGGTTCGGAACACCTTCAAAGATGGCATGTGACCTCGTCTGATATACCTCATTCCATCCGATTTGTGGGACTTTGTAGGGATTGGGTGCTCCAACCGCTACCGTAGGATATTTTTTTACACGCCCCGATAGGAGCCCGAGACATTCGGCATCCTCTTCTTCACTGTGTTCAAAAAGGATCTGGATACCGATGCAGATACCGAGCATAGGTTTGCCGGTGCGGTGGAAATCTGTTAGCACCTGATTGAGTCCACGTTTCTGTAGCGTTTGCATCGTGGCTTTTGCGGCACCGACACCGGGGAAGATCACGCGATCCGCCGCGAGTATCGTTTCGGCGACGGACGTAATCTGATTTTTATAGCCGAGGTGTGTCAATGCCCGCGCAACACTTGTGAGGTTGCCTGCGTCGTAGTCTATGATTGCGATCATTTTTTTAATAAATAGTTGTCAGTTTGCCTCGCAGTGAGAGTACGGTTTTTCTGCGAGGCAAACCGACAACTCATGTAACGATTTTTTCAACTGCTTTGTATAGATTTGCTGTCTCAATGCCAGCGATAGCGGCTTCAGCACCTTTGTTGCCTGCCTTGATACCGGCGCGTTCGAGTGCCTGCTCTATTGTGTCTGTGGTGATGACCCCATAGATAACAGGCATACCGGTGTTGGCTGATAGATAGGAAATCCCCTTCGCACTTTCGGCTGCAACATAATCGAAGTGAGGGGTCGCACCTCGGATGACAGCACCGAGGCAGAGCACGGCATCGTACTTTTTACTTTCCGCGAGGCGTTTGGCGACTCCGGGAATCTCAAAAGCACCCGGTGTCCAAAAGACATCAACTGTATCTGGATCAACGCCGTGCCGTTTTAAGGCATCTAACGCGCCAGCGAGGAGTTTTTCGGTAATGAAACTATTGAATCGGCTGACGACAATACCGAAAGTGAGACCTTCGCCGATGAGATCTCCTTCGTATACGTTTGGCATTTTTTTTAATAGTTATCGGTTATTAGTCTTTGGTCTCCAGTTAAAGAGAGATTTTGCTGAACCGAAGCCCTCTTTTAACTGTTAACTGTTAACTGTTAACTGTTAACTCTCCATTCTCTATTCCTCATCGAGGAGGAGGTGTCCAAGTTTGGAACGTTTTGTTTCTAAATACCGGCGATTAAACGGGTTCGGTTTGGTTTGCAGCGGTACGCGCTCAACGATTTCAAGTCCATACCCGTCCAATCCTTTAACTTTTTGTGGATTGTTCGTCATCAGGCGCATTTGTCGGACACCTAAGTCTGATAGTATCTGTGCTCCGATACCGTAATCTCGCAAATCTGCGGGGTATCCGAGGTGTTCGTTCGCTTCGACGGTATCTAATCCGTCATTGTCTTGTAGTTGATAGGCACGCAGTTTCCCTTTAAGTCCCATCCCTCTGCCTTCTTGTCGCATATAGAGGAGCACACCCCTGCCTTCCTTTTCAATGGTTTGGAGAGCGATTTCGAGTTGCTCGCCACAATCACATCTGAGTGAGCCAAAAACATCACCGGTAAGGCATTGTGAATGCACGCGGACCAAGAGGGGTGTCGCATCAGCGATATCGCCCTTTGTGAGTGCGATGTGTGTTCTATCTGTTTCGACGTTCTCGCCGGTTGTATCCGTACTTTCGTAAGCGTGGAGTTTAAATTCGCCGTGGGCGGTAGGTATATCAGCAGTTGCGACCCGTTTAATTAATGTTTCTGTCTGGCGGCGATATGCGATCAGGTCAGAGATAGTGATAATTTTGAGTTGATGTTTGGCAGCAAACTTCATCAATTCAGGGACACGTGCCATAGTGCCGTCCTCGTTGAGTATCTCACAGAGGACGCCTGCGGGATATAACCCGGCCATACGCGCTAAATCAACAGTGGCTTCGGTATGTCCGGCACGTCGGAGCACTCCGCCGGGTTTTGCTTCCAACGGGAAGATGTGTCCCGGTCGAACAAAATCTGAGGGCATCGCATCCGCATCAACAAATTTCTGGATTGTGTAGGCGCGTTCTTGTGCAGAGATCCCAGTGGTTACCTCTTTCGCGTCAATAGTGACAGTAAACGCTGTTTGCATTTGCGCTGTGTTGGACGCGACCATCGGTTGGAGTTCAAGTTCGGCGAGTCGTTCTGAACAGGTAGGCAGGCATATCAACCCCCTACCGTGTGTCGCCATGAAATTAATGGTCTCTGCTGTCACCTTTTCAGCCGCCATGATGAGATCGCCTTCGTTTTCACGGTCAGGTTCATCAACGACAATAATTAATTCACCGTTTGCGATTGCAGAGAGTGCTTCAGGAATGGTATTAAAATTATTTGGCATAATGGCTATTGTTCTATAGTTATCGGTTTGCCTCGCAGTGAGAGTTTTCAGTTATCAGTGGAATGGTTGTCAGTTTTCAGTCGTCAGCGGTCGGTAAATGCTTGTGGCGGTTACACAATATGTTACCGCCGCAAGAAACCTCTTAACCGAAAACTGTTAACTGTTAACTGTTGAAGTCATATTGAGTAAAACATAAAAATGTAGTAAAATAGTGGAATAAAAGGCGATCCTTTATGTCCCTTTATTTCCACTTTTGATAGTCACTTACTTTATGAGAGGTGCTCTTATGACGGTCTCCGAGTCCGAAAAGTCTCCGAGATACAACGGTATTCCGAAGCAGGTTTCGCGTAAGGATTTTAATCGTTATATCTTGCCACATCTGAAGAAACGTGTTAAAGGTCCAAAGCCGAAACTCTCTTTCTACAAGATATTCAACTACATTCTCTATGTTTTGCATACGGGTATTCAATGGGAGCAACTCCGAACACGGCGGAATGAACTCCATTGGTCTAATGTCTATAAATGGCATCATCGCTGGTCAAAAGATGGCTCGTATCAGAACCTCTTTGAAGCGTCGGTTATACACTTGCTTGATACGGATCAACTTGATACGACACACCTTCACGGTGATGGTTCAAACACCGTCGTGAAAAAAGGGGCGACGGTATCAGCTACTCAGGACACAAACATCAGAAAGGCGAAAAAGAGTTGACGCTCACCGATAATCATGGGTTCATCATAGGACCGATAACGCTGAAACCCGTCAACGCACATGATACAACGATTTTGCCCGAAGCCCTGAGTGATATAATCGCTTTTAGCAAACGTATTGGCATGGATCTTTGCGGTTCGGCTCTGACACTTGATTCTGCCTTTGATTCTAAGGTGAATCATAAACTTATTAGAGGACACGGGTTGAGACCCGTGATTTATCCTAACCGTCGCAATGCTAAAGAACCTATTGTCATTGCGCGTAAGTTCCGTTGGTTTGACAAAAGGATATACAAAGACCGATATAAAGTTGAGCGAACTTTCGGGTGGCAAGACACTTACCGAAGACTTGCCCTGAGCTATGATAAACTCAAAGAGACCCGTCTGGGGTTTCGTCATCTCGCATATTCAATGATTAACTTTCGTATAACTTTCAACCATTCATAGCGCGTACTCGCTATGAGTTC
>PYJC01000047.1 GCA_003635255.1 Candidatus Poribacteria bacterium
AGGGGGATTTAGGGGGTTTAAAGAACGAAGATTACCGCTTTTTACGTTCAAATGTCCGATATTTTCTCAATTTGCGTAAGTTCTGTGGCATTGAAAGTTTCCTTTGTGGGTTACCACTCCTGTGGCGTATATGAGCCGTGTAGGCTTGAGATATTTGCGAGTTTTGCTTCCAGTGTTTTGAGGGAGAGAAATAGTCCCATCAAGTGCTGTTCTTCCTTCAACCGGAGGTTATACCATTTCACCAGCGATTGATCTGTGGCGTGTAGATTTCGGAAAGCGTCGTCCCGTATCTCTGGCATTCTGGCTTCAGCGTGTGCTGTCTGGTAACGGTTATAAAGTTCGTGTAAATGTTCAATCTTTGCGTCAATCTTTTCCAACCGCGCTATTTGTGCTTCGACGCGTTCGCTGAGCGTCTCTTTCAAGAGGGTGTCTATCCGGGAGTATGTGATCCCGAGCGTCTCACGGATGTGTTCTTGGTGCAGGTCGTAAAGGGTTTTAAACCGATTTTTTGCGAAGACGGCGCTGCTTGGGTCGCAGATCCGAAGTCTATCGGAGAGTCTTTTTCTAAATGTATCATCTGCGCGGTCTTGGGTGTGCCGTTCGGGGAATTGCTCTATAATCCCGATGACGACATCGCCGCGTGCGAACCCTCTGGCGAAAAGTGAGATAGCGTATTCTATCTCGTCGGGTGAGAGATCGATGGGTGGCAAGGCTGCGATTTCTCGGACTTCTTCAAGTTCTATGTCGTCATAAACGATCGGTTTCTCTTCAATTGCGGGTGGTAACTGTGTTTTTGGGTTCTGGTTTTCTGTGTTCATGGTTTACCTCCTTGCGGAACGCTGCGAATATTTCTACAGGTTGTTTTACATATTCTCATATTTCTAACATTTTATATTTTAAGTATATCATATATAAAGTAGAAAGTCAAGGGAAATATTTAGTTTTTTGATGGGTGTTTATGGTAGGATTTGAAAATGTATGGACATTTATCGGTGGACGCACCTCCGACACTGCTTCTGAACTTCGCCAAAAAAAATGGGAATGGCGCGTTGCCTTCCCATTTTTTAACATTTCTATGAATTTTCTTATTTTTTTTCATGTCCGCAATCATTCAGATAAGGGACAGATCCCCTCAAATTCAATAGTTGCAGGGTCTTCGTTTGAATAAAATTTAGGACGGATTCCCTTAAATCCTACCTGCAATTGTGTAGGTCCTAGTAATTCTAAATCTAATCGGAGAACATTTTCAACTGTGTTCGACAGTTTCAAATGGAGAATTGAAACCAGACGTGCGTATTTCTTAAATCGTTCTGGGGTTTGTCTGAGTTGTTGATAGAGTCTCGGGATTGCAGATTCAGTTACTTGCAGTTGAGGTTCGTGTGACGATGAGGACATGCCACGGATATACATCTCTAGCGTCATTTGATCGAATCCATTGTTTTGGCTCAGTCCCGGACTGGCATCTTCCAGTTTTTCATCAAGCAGGATCCTTCGGGCACGCATTTTGGCAATCTCGTCTGGAGGAATGCCGTTAACAGTTGCCTGAGAAAAAAAATCATAGCCTTGGTTCCTACTGTCTACATCAAGGGTAACCTCACAGACGGTCTGAGAACCAGACATGGTCTCAACTATTTCTTGGATGCTACCCCATGCAGCATCATTTTGGTATGCAAAGCCAAAGTGCCTGCTATAGGTATCCTTTAATGAGCGCAAAAAGCTAGTATCTTGGGGTGATTCTGGAAGAAGTTTTACAGATATATTGGTTGAATCTCTACGTGCCTCCAGAAGCGGGAGAAAACCGAATTGTCCATCTGCTGAACACAACAGCATGAATTCCCCAGGATCGTCTTCAATTACAGCAGTAGGTGATGGATCAGTTGTTGTTTGTGCATCTTGACCTGACAATTTCACTACTAAATCTTGATAGACTTCAGTAATGGTGACTGAACGTAAGTCAAGATATCCTACCGTTGGTAAAATTCCAGGAATTTCTGTGTCATCAAGCCTAACTGGAAGAATATACTCCTCATTTTCCTCAAACGCTCTCGCCTGAGCACTCTCAAGTTCATGATTTGCCCATAACTTCCGCGCATAATGCGCAGACAAGAATGTGACACAGTAACGTGCTTTGTCTTTGTAAACTGATGATAGGTGAGGATAAAGGTTTTTTCCCCAAAGTTGGGCTCGCTCATATTTGTCGTAAAATACTTTGTAACCGTTGTTTTCCAAAAGTTCTGCTAATGCTTCAACGTGCTGGCGATCTTCTCCGGCAAAGGATAAGGCAACATCATACTCGTATTCTCTCATTTCTTAAATACCTCCAATAATATATCTTGGTTTTTGATTAGTTCCGTTATGGTGTGGTTGATGCTGATGTGCTAGAGTCAACAATCTTGAACAAATGGCTCGCGAAGATAATCGCTTCTGCTGCTCCCTCCGCAGTGAAGTTTATATTTCGATGACAGAGAGGGTTTTTGTATAAACCCATAGCACCCGTAAACAAAGCCAATGTAGCTTGTTTTTCATCCTTGGTCTGATTTGCATCCGTCATTTTTCCGTCCTCAGGGTGAAATGCCTTCTCCATTAGTTCAACGTCACAATCTTCTTCAGTGTCCTCTACCGCATAGCGAACCGCCACCGCTACCTCTTTGAAGGATTGGAATGCAGCGGTATCATACTCTCCGCGTAGAAATAGAGGCCAAACTTTGTCGATCATTATTGGATGAAGGAGTTCCTTAGGTAATAGGTTTGCTTTGCGGTAGGCTTCCACGGCAGTCCTGTCTTCTAACGTGTGTCCACGTCTCGTGATGAAATACCAACCTCCGTTTTGCGATGGATCCGGTGCTATAAGTCCTTGATTCTCCAGCCATATCCATGCTTCTGCAAGGGCATAGCAAATTTCACTTTCGCTCTCACGAGGATAGTCTCTTAGTGCTGCTCCTGAGGTTAAATTAGAGAGACTGAACATCCTTCTCTTTTTGGTGCCGCCGGAATTAAGATATTCTAGGATGATACCTGCCAATTCTTCAGGTTCAAGTTCCAATAAAATTTTATGGTCTGGAAGCAATGAATGGATAGATTGCACATTATCACCTCTTAAATTGTATTATGGTTAAGCGTTTGATTACTGATATACTGTGCTTGGGACGTTGGTAAGCGGAACATTCTCAACAGCGACGCACCTATCACGCCTCTGTAATTTATGAGCAAATTTCATGCCAATTTTTAGAATCCTTATATTATCAAGGTCGGGCTGGAAAGCGTGACATTTTGGCAGATTTTTGAATGTGACATATTGTCGCTTTCGAGAGATAGATGGGCAGTATGTGCCATTTTGTCATAGGTGTTTTTTTAAGTTATAAGTGATAAGTTAAGAGGGTTGTTGTGGTCCTTAAAAGAAAAGTTCCTACTATAATTTGATGACATGTAAGACTGTATATGGTATAATACATTATCATTAACAATATAAGGAGGAAATATAATGAGTGTTAATTATGGAAACGGAATTAATACTGGATTGGATATTTTAGACGATAGAGAAAAAAAATCGTTTGAACTGCAGGAAAAACAAGTCAAAGAAACAAAATCTGCAGTAGAAAAACTAGAGGGAATCCGTGATGGTTTCGATAAACTTATATTGGATGTCAGGGATATACGTTCTTCTGATTCTGATAAAATGGACAACGCGACTAACGTAGAAATAATGTTAGAAATACAAACTGCACGTGATAGTGTGTTAGAAAAAGTTAAAAGTAGGTTATTAAATTTGTGATATAAAACTTCACGGAAAACTTGACTGTCACTGCAATTTTTTGTAATTTTTGTCATCTGCCTCACATCCTTTTCAGGCATGTATCTCACGCCTATTTTTGTTCGCAATAAGTAGTTTCGGACATAAGGATTTGACACTTTTTTCAAAAATTGACGACTTGTGCTAATTAATCTTGTGTTCATAGATTCTACCTTATGCGAGAACGAGGTCTTTGAGTTTCATCAAGGGGTGTCCGAGGCATTGATTCACGAAAGCACCGAGCAGACAACTGCCGAACTTATTACTCATACGCGTCAGCAACCCCCAATGCTTCAACGCACGCACACGAGAAATATGAAACTGTTCTGTGGGTTGACCGATTGTCGTCTCAATGCGGCGCATCCGCACCTGAAGTTTGCGAAATCTTTCAGGATACTGCTGCTTTTGATTGCTTCTGAGTGTCGGTAATAAAACAGTTGCTTGGGTTTGCATCAGTTCTGCCTGAAGTTGCTGAGAAATATACCCTTTATCGCCAAGAAGAATCCGATACTCACCGCGTTCAGCAAGCAAAGGGAGCACGTCTCGGTCATCTCTATCAGCAGAGGTAATACCGAAGTCAACAGGGATTCGGTTAGCTGCAGTTATTAGTGTTCCACGAAAACCGAAAAACGTTCCAAGGCTTTTCGTGGCACAGTTGCCATAAGTCGCGAGTGTTCCCGTGCCATCTGCCCACTTGAAATCAGATTTTGAAGCATGTGCGCGTTTGAAATCGCAGACAGGGATCGGAAAAGAATCAACGATAAAGACATTTGTCTTCGGCAAGTAGTTGGTCAATGCCTGACGGATGACTTCACTCGCTGTGGAAAGGTTTCTGCGCCGACGATTGAAAAGCGACCGCTCCGGTAAAGCGGGAAAGACGGTTTTCAGTTTCGCCTTGATGCGTCGATACCCTGAGTTTTCGCTGTCTTCAGCGATGTATTCAAGCAGCCATCCGACTGTGAGGATATCGGCATCTGGGCAGTCGGGGTTACGTCCCCGACGGCGTGCTTCGGCATTGGGAAAGTAGGTATCATAAAGCGTTTTCATGATCTTTTGAAACACCCGCGCAACTCTCTTGAGCGTGCGAGGTTTATTTTTCAGTTGTAAAGCAAGACGTTGTAAAGTATACTGTAAATTCATCCTTATGCCTCCTTTTGTTTGCTGACTTGTAGGATAGCATAAGGATGGAATACATTCACATGCAAAATTGATCCGTCTCTTAGTAAAATCCAATACAAAAACAATTAGCACAAGTCGTAAAATTGTATAATTATCAGAACGCCATTAGGTAGGGACTGCCTCACTTGAGGCAGTCCCTACCAACCGAATGCAATCCGGAATGACGTTGTGTGGCAAAATGACAGAAACCCAGCAATTTTCTTACAAGTGAATATATCTCTGAAAAAGGAGTTATCTATGCTTTTCAGAGTGTTTTCTTATCTAATGGTACTGCTATTATTTAGCATGCCATGTTTAACGCTTGCACAGCAGACAAATGATGCTGCTCAAGCTATTGCAGATGCAAAACGTGATGCAAAAAACGCTCCTAATAGTTACGTTTGGTATCCTGCTGGATGCTTTCTCGGTGTGGCAGGGATACTTATTGCAGCAGTGTATACACCACACCCACCAGCAGAGAAATTGCTTGGTAAATCACCCGAATATATTGCCTACTACACATCTACTTACCAACAAGTCGCAAAAGACGATCAAGTTACAGAGGCAACATTGGGATGTCTTACTGGAACATGTTTAGTGGGAGCAGCCTATGGATGGCTATTATCCCAAAACCCTAATCTTTTCTACACTTATTAATCCTATATGGATTACATATACGTAATATTAACAACAATTGGATCATTACTTCTATTTATGGCTGTTGCTGCAGATGAGGATATGAACAGAACCCTATCTAACACAATAGTTATAATAGTAATAGCGGTTGCCCTAATAATTATTTTCAACCTTTTAGCAAGAGATTTCAATTTCTGAACTGTGAGGGACTTCGCCCCCTTTCAAGCTACATGTCCGGACGCTATGTATGCATCTACCAAACAAAGGAGTTCTCCATGCCTAACCGTGTCCTCGCTTTTAAAATCATTATTCGCCACTTGAGCGGTCAGCCTTTTCAGACAAGTATAAGAGAGATATATAACAACCATGTTTATCCTAACTTAACTTATTCGCTTTTTTACGCACCATTCCGTTACTCACAGCGCTTCGGTTTTATTGAGAAACGCGGAAATAGCGATTGGTATATCAAATCAGTTGACGAGATGTGCGACTGGTTATGTGACTTGACCCACGATTCCTATATAGGAGTAAGAGATGTACTGCCATCGGAAATTCGGGCCACTTTCTAAAACAAGATTGTGATATAATAACAATCTACTGAAAGGAGCATTCCGATGGCGAAACGAAGAAACTTTACGCCCGAGTTTAAAGCAGAAGTCGTGCTT
>PYJC01000048.1 GCA_003635255.1 Candidatus Poribacteria bacterium
GCACCGCCGCCGATTTGCGACGGAGGCAAAATGCGAATAAACCCGCAACGGCGAAAATAACGAAACTTTTCATCGTGGTGTCAACGAGAAATTTCAGCAATGGGTCTGCATAGAGGGTCTCAATGAATCGCATCATGACGAGGTGTCTCCTTTTTTCGCTTGCTCAATGAGTTGGCTTAAACGGTCGAGTTCCTCATCCGAGAGGTCAACTTCGGAAACCAGTGCGATGACCGTTTTCTCAATGGATTTATCAAAAAAAGTCTGGAAAATCTGTTTGAGCGCGGAACGTCCCGCCAGATGGCGTGGCTGCGTCGGACGATAGATATAACGTTTGCCATCTTTTTCGTGGGTGAGGTACCCCTTCTCCTCCAAGATTCCCAACAGTGCCCGAACTGTAGAATAGGTGGGTGGATCGGGGAGATCTTTGAGCACATCGGCAACGGAAACGCGACCGCGTTGATAGACAATATCCATAATTTGCCGTTCCCGCCGACTCAGTTTAACGGTCCCGTAGTCTTCCATTTTTTTACCTCTTTTGAGAATAAATTAATGTTTTAGCACTTATGAAAGCGATAAATCAGGGAATATGCTAATATTTTAGCATTTACGAAAAACTATGTCAAGGAATATGCTAAAATATTAGCATAAATAGAACTTACACAATTTTCTTGTGAGCACTTACGTACCACACGCCGCTGGCGAGGAAGCTGCGTGGGTCCTAAACTATTCATTCTCGGTTTTGTCCTTGAGTGCTTCTATTACCATCCGTTCTAATGACCATACTCTGGCTTCGCGTGAAATCAATGTACTGTCCTTATCAATGAGCCATGGTGCCGGGATGGTATGAATGTCATACTGTTTCGCAAGTGGACTGTCCGGACCTTGCCCGCTGAAAATCTGTCGCCATTGGATGTCGTTCTCTTTGAGATAATTCCGCAGTAGTTTTTCATTGGTATCAAGGCTAACACCAATGATGTCAAACCCTTGATCTTTATAGGTATCGTAAACCTTTTTGACGATTGGCATTTCAGCGATGCTCGGACGACTCCAGACTGCCCAGAAGTCGAGCAAAACGACTTTCCCACGATATTGACGAAGTGAAATCGGTTTGCCATTGAGATCCGTCGCGGAGAAGTCGGGCATAATCTTCCCAACTAATTCTGATGTCGGATCAAATTTTTTCCGGTATTCCGCTGCGAGTTCAGTGTTACCGAGTTTCCCATAAATTTGGGAAAGTTTCTGAAGCACATCGCGATCATCTGGATTCTGCTTCTCAAGCTTTTTAAAAACCGCAAGTGCCTCCTGATTTCGTTGCATCGTTTCCAACATATCAGCGAGGATGAAATGTGCCTGAGGGTTATCAGATGGCATGGTCGACTTGAAACGGTTAAGGAAAAGTTCGGCATCTTTCTCTTGTCCGATTTTGACGTAATGTCGAACGAATGAGGGATAGAGACGAAAATAACCGACATTGGCCTGCTTCTGGTGGAGTCCTGTTTCCAAGGCAGCGACGGCTTCCTCGGCATTTTCGTACATCTCCCACGGCGTGTTTTCCCATACACCCGATGAGGTATATACTCTAAAGGAAAAACCCAAGTTTAGGCAATCAAAGGGTTGATTTACATGATGCCGACACCGGGCAAGCGGGATGACATCGCCGTATATGGCTCGGTTTTCTTGCGTCCCTTCTCTATATCGAGGGTGAAATTGGTAGCCGTAGCTCACAGGCATCTTCGGGTCTGCATTGCTGGTAAAGACTGGCGTGCCTCCGAGTTCATCTGCCGGACAGAGCAAGATGCTTGCATCTGGTAAATATTTTGGGTGAAGTTCTGAGAGCCATTCTGGGAAGTCGTCGTGTTCCTTCTGGTAGGCTTGAATTGCCTTGCCAATTTCGGTCAGATGTTGCTTGCAGATCACGAGGTTTTCGTCAATCTGCTCTGCCCTCGCGGTGTCATCAGAAGGCGTTGCGTTCGGTTTTTGCGGGGGGCCCTCAGCGAGGAGTTTCTGAAATTCGGGTCTATCCTGAAGCAAAGCAAAAAGTTTCTCGTTTTCCTGTGCGATATCGATAGCCTGTGTACTGTCGTGTGCCACAGCAATCTGGAACAACTGCCACGTTTTTCCAGAGGCACCTTGTTCCGCGAAGAACTGTGTCAATTCATGAATGTGATAACTAATATTCAGGTCGAGTTTTGGAGATGTTTGGTCCAACTGATGCAATTCAAGCATCCGATCGTACGCTCGGTCCATTAATTCTATTCTGGCACTCGGGAACATTTCGAGATTGAAAATGTTCATCATAATATCAAGATTTTTTGGCATGAACGCGAGCATTTTTTCATATTCAGCGATGCTTTTTTTAGTTTGACCTCTCCAAAGGTAAGCGTTGGCAAGCAATTGATTGATTTGAGGGATGAGACGTTCACTGTCAGTATTTGGATGCTCCTCAAGCAATGCTGTGACCAAGTGTTCAATTTTGAAATCACCCATCCGGAAAGTGTTTTCGTTCTCGCGAATTATTCCCCTTTTATCAAGAATCACATAGCGGGGTAAATAGTTAAGCAAAGTGACGACACCGAATCGGGCTGGTACTGCTTCGGGTTCGAGGTGCAGATGAATGCCCGGCATCGGATACTTTTCAATGAATTGTGTCATCTCCGCTTTGCTGCTTCGCGTGCAGACATTAATCAGAACGAAATCAGGATTGTCGCGGTGCATTTCGTGAAGTCGCTCAAGCGTCGGGACCATCCACTCCGTCGTATTTTCTCGTGTCGACCAATAATAGAGTAAAACCACTTTCCCGCGAAAGTCTTGCAGCAAAACGGGAGTGCCGTCCACACTTGTGTGCGAAAATTTAGGTGCCGGCTTGCCTAAGATGAGTTCAGCCCAAAGCCTATTAAATTCATTCGCTTTCCTCTGATTACGCATCTTATTATAACTATCCACTTTGCGTTGATATACTTCGGGCAGCATTGCGGGGTCAACGATCTCGTCTAACTCGGCAAGTGCTTGCTCGAATTTACGCGTGTCCATAAACCGATACACACGAAAACGTCGGAGTCTGTCAGCATATTTTGAGGTCGATTTTGTCGAGAGAAACGCTTCTACGCTGATATCAAACTCGGTATAGCGTTGAAGCCCGAAGAGATAGTTCAATTTCTCGAACCAGACCGCATCGGAGCGTTCACTATTCGGATGGGTATTGAGAAATTCTTCGCAGCGTTCAAGATTTCCTTCCCAGTCGTGTCGGTACTTTTCCAAACCTGAGTCTTGCCCACGCACATCAGGTTTTGGGAGCAGTTCTTCTGGTGTCGGTTGTGATTTGGATGCCTCTTGAATTTGTTGATACAGTGTTTCCTCTGGGTTAGCCGCCTGTGCGAGATGCCTCGCGCCCATCGGGATGACAAAGCAGGTGAGAACGAACAGTCCGATGCCTACGGTAACTTTCGGCACCGGATGCCGATTCAGGTTTTTGGAAAGAACGGTGGTAATGACTTGCATCATGATGGGGTGCCTCCTTTTTTTCGCTTGCGCAATGCGGTGGTGTGCTAATATTTAGCATTTATGAAAGCGATAATCAAGTGATGTGCTAAAAATTTAGCATAAATTAAGCAATATACCAATATTTATCATTTAGAAAAAATTATGTCAAGAAAAATGCTAAAAATTCAGAGGTATCCAGTTTTTGGTAGTCATCGGTCATCAGTTGTCAGTTAGCGGTGGATTGTTTGCGTTGATAGCATGTGAAGTGGCGAGGCGTTTTTGCTTGGGTGTTTCCCCTAAGAAACCTCGCTGGCAGTGGTGGATCGTTTACGTGATCGAGGAAGATATCGTGTCTTAGACCTCGACGCGAACGAAGGCAAGATAAGCACCCGCCAGCAAGACCACGACAAATAGCGTCAACAGCAACAACTCTGTCGCAGCGGTGTTGAAATCCTTACCGATGTTGCGCGTATCTTCAAATCTCGGGACCGCCTCTGGATTGACGGGTTTCTGGGACATCCCTTCGCGAACCCCCATGATATGGCGGCTCTCCGGATCGCCTCTCTCCATATCGACGACGAATTCTCGGTATTCGCGGGCGTAACGCTGAGCATTCTCAGTAAATTGCTGGTATCGATCCAACCCTGTTCCAGCGAACGCCTCAAAGAGATGCTGGAGGAGTGCCGCGGGTGAGATACTGGTGATCGCACGCGCCCGTTGAACTTGGGTGATCTTAAAGGTTAAGTACTCGCCAGCCAAGCGTTCGCCGCTTACTGCTATTTGGGTGTGCCACTCACCTCTGATCCTTAGCATTTTTTCGTCATTTGACTGGTACCAAGCGTGTCGCCAAGTTCTCCGAAATTTGTGATAACTTTGGCCGTATCGGTGAGAATATTCATGGTGAGACATAGATGACGAAAAATCGCTCGCAAGTGCGGCGAGCGTACTCGGCATAAAAGCAACAAAAGTGACCCAGGTCAACAGAAGTATCACAAGACTCACAGCACTCCGTTGCACACGCGCCGAGACTAACAGCCCTAACGCCAGAAACAGACACGTGTACAAAAGTGCGATAAAGAGGATGATACCTAAACGTCCCCACGCTTCAGTATTCAAGTGAATCTCACTTGCGGAGGAAATCATTAGGAGATTCACCAACACAGCAAGCATAAAGGGAATGGTTATACTTACCAACGCCCCCAAAAACTTACCGATCAGCACAGTATGTCGTGGGATTGCATTTGCCAACGTCAATCGGAGCGTGCCGTGCTCGCGTTCGCCGGAGATCGCATCAAAAGTGAAAATAAGTGCGATGAGACTCAAGACGTAACCGATGATGAATACCCAATCGACTTGGGAGACATCGGGTCCAACATTCTTCATATTTATGTTGACATCTGGATACTCCAGTCTCCAGAATCCCCGGCTACCAGAAGGAGCGTCAACCCTATCGGGTAAAAAGGTTTCTCCACCCGCTGCGCAGAAATGGAGCGGCGACGGTTTTTTGTAAAGCACTCCGGGTCCCTCGTGTGCCAGTGTATAGAGACTGGCGTCGGCGCGAGACGTTAATAGGTTCATGGATGCAGTAACAGCGTCGTGATACTTCTGGACCCGTTTCGGATGCTCTCGGATATGTCTAACGGCGTTGGTTACCATCAGTGCCAGCAGCAACACGGTCGTCAGCGCAAATCGGAGGCTATTCAGGTTGTCGTAGAGTTCGCGTTTTGCAATATGCCACATAAGTAGTAACCAGTAACCAGTTAACAGTTTTCAGAAGATTGGTTATAGGTTATAAGTGGTAAGTTATAAGAAAAAGTTTCCGTTGGGAGTCCCTGAGTCCTCTTAACTTATAACTTATAACTGTTAACTTATAACTACTCTACACCTCACTTTTGATAAAAACGAGAAATATCGCTATAAAGAGAAAGACATTCATCGTGAACAGCAAAAACATATCCTGCACTGCTCGTTTTGCGTTGATGCTTATATTGCTTCTCTTAAAAGAGAACTGCGGGAGTGCATCCCAATCAACAGCGGCCTGATCGGAAGAAAACCACTGTCGGGACGCAAATATTTTTTCATCATGAAAGTAATTGATGATT
Organism: Candidatus Poribacteria bacterium; assembly: GCA_003635255.1. Taxonomy (GTDB): domain Bacteria; phylum Poribacteria; class WGA-4E; order WGA-4E; family WGA-3G; genus WGA-3G. The sequence goes on from PYJC01000048.1 coordinate 5,583, forward strand.
GCTTGTCGGTAGTTTTGTACCGCTGTGAAAAAATCTTGGATGCCATCGAGGTCGGTGCCTGCCCAGGCTTCGGTTGCAGCATCGTACAAACCCGCAGGTGAGAACTTCAACAACATTCGCGCGCTATTTGCGGGTTGGACGTAAATCGTCTCGAATGCTGGTTTTCGGATGAGCCATGTGCGTTCCGCGGTATTGACCATTAGCGGTCCAAATAAGCGGAAATAATTCTGGAGGTGCGGTACATAAGGTTCAAATTTCGCGTCAACCATTTCAAGCTCGCTTGAAGCCATTCTGAGGGAGTAATACACTAAACGTGATGGCTTGTCTGTCATCCCCCCATAAATGTCGTTTCTCCAACCTTCTGTTGATAGGACAGGGTCGTTGCGGAGAAACTGCTCCGACTCTCTCTCAAATTCCTCCCAGACCTGTTTCACCTGCTGGTAAGCGGCGGATTCTGTGTCCGTGCGCGGGGTAGTATCAACTGCCGTGAGAATCAGATTTGGGTAGACGAGCACTAAGAACCCCCAGACGAACATCGAGAGAATAAGCGCAGTACTGGTGCGCCGTGTGATCGCAGAAATGAGCATGCCGGTGAGGTAGAACAGTGATAGATAAACAAGGGATGTCAGAACAATCCCACCGATACGCAGAAAATCATCGGTGTTCAGGGAAATCATGGCGGAAGTCGTCAGCAAAATGAGCATCAGGAGCAGACTCATCAACAACGGCACGAACAAGCAGACCATCGCACCGATATATTTGGCGAACAGGATAGATCCACGTCTCACCGGATGGGATAGCACCAAGCGTAGGGTGCCGTGTTCATA
>PYJC01000049.1 GCA_003635255.1 Candidatus Poribacteria bacterium
CTTCAAGTACTCCTTCGGAGTAGAGAGCGTTGAGGTTGAACTTACCGCTCAACTTCCGTTCCTTTATCCGGTCGCGGGAAAGGATGTCAAGTATAGTTTGTGAATCTAATCCGAATTCAGCACCGTAGCCCCCAGCGTAGATATGGATGTCGTCAATGATGTTGGAACTCATCGTTGAGACGAGCCCACCGTAGTGGAAAGGATAACCGAGCGGGGTTCTGTCAAAGTAGTAAAGGGTGTCTCCGGGACCACTGCCGCGAATGTAGAGGATACCGAAGTAGTCGTTTGGAATGCCGATGCTCGGGAGCGTTGTCAATCCTTTGAGTGCGTCGTTAGCAGTGCCGGGGATCCGTAGGAGTTCACTGCCGCGAATCTCTTTACGACTCACCGTTGGGGGAAGGCGTTTCCCTTCGACAACAATCGTTTCTAACCTAACCGCTTCGCCTAAGTATATTTTGACTTCGGTCATATCACCGCTGCTGATCGCCACGGAAATTGATGTAGGTTTTGTTTCAGTGGGATGCGTAACAACGAAAGTATATCTGCCTTCAGGGAGTTCCGTGAATTGGAAGACACCGTTTTCATCAGTTTTTTGGGTTTGTTCTGTTTCAGTAATACGGACATCGGCTCCGGCAAGGGGTTTCTCCGTGCTTCGCTGATAGACGGTGCCTTGGATATCGCCGGTTTGGGCTGAAACAGAGAGTGACATGGTGGTGAACACAAACAGAACTATGACGAATCTCAACTTCATTATTTAGTGCCCCTTAACTGTTTCCAAAGCGTCCATTAAAAATGTATAGTATCCTTCTTCATCTATATAGGATTCATTCGATACTCCATAAGGTAAATGACCTATCTTCCGCCACGCAAGCGCATGAACACTTTTTTGGCACTTTTGGACTAAGCGGCTAAACGCGGCTTCATCGCCCGACAATATTTCGTGAATCAACTGGACATCGTCTTCTCTTTTCATGAGGGACCCTCCTAATCTAATGAAGAAATAATAGCGTCATAATGTTAAAGACGCGATTTTATGTCAGAAAATGTGCATTCTGAAAAAAAAATAAAAATATATAACGATGCCTCGTTCAATACGAGTTTTTAGTTGATTAAAACAATCAATTTCATCGGTTAGTATACAAAAAAGCCAAGCGTATAAAATACACGCTTGGCTCTGTATCAAAAAGACGAAAAGCCGATAGAAATGTAATTTGAGATGAGCGTTCTTATGAGTTCTTTTATTTTTCGTTTCTATCTTTGTGTAATGTGCTCCAAATCCCAGACGAGGATGGTGCCATCAGAACTCCCACTAACGAGGGTTTTGCCATCGTGCGTAAAGATGAGCTTTGTGAGCCACGCGGCATCCCCCGTCCGGATTTCGTGATTCAAGGTTCTTGTATCCACGTCCCATAGTCGGATTAAGCCACCATGTAGCCCGCTTACAAGCGTTCTTCCATCTGGTGAGAACGCTAAAACTTCTACAACCCCTTTCGCGTCTATGAAATTCGTTATGTGCTGATGGGTGTTTGCATCCCAGAGTTGGATTACCCCATCCCAGCGCGCACTGATAAGCATACTGCTATCGGGTGAGAACGCCAATGCTTCAACACCGCTGTTAGGTACCGTGAGCAGTGCTGTTTTTTTCTGCGTGTGAAGATCCGACAAGTGGACTGTTCCGTCCTTACTGGCACTCGCAAACTTTCTACCGTCTGCGGAGAATGCCATATCTCTGATGCTGTCTGTATGGTTTTCAAGTATGGAGAAACGTTGGTGGTTCAGCACATCCCATAACTCCACTGTTCCATCTGGACTTCCACTTGCAAGGGTCTTGTCGTCTGGTGAGAACGCCAAAGTAGTCATCGAACGTGTGTGATTAGTTTCAAAGGTGGCAACTAAGCCTTGAGTGTCGGCACTCCATAAATGCACATCGTTGCCACGCCCTCCAATTCCGACTGTTTTGCAATCCGTAGAAAAAGTCATACAAGAGACAGACCTCTTGTGCTTCATCGGGATCAACTGCTGGTTGCCAGTGTCCGTTTCCCACATTCTCAGCGTACAGTCAGTCCCAATACTGATAAGCGTTTTTCCATTTTCAAGAAACCGCAATGCTTTAACTGAACCTGTATGTCCTGCAAGGGTGAAAAGGGGGTTTCCCGTTTCTGCATCCCACACTATGGCTGTGCCGTCCCGACTCCCGCTCACAAGTGTTTTGCTATCAGCAGAAAAATCCAACGCTTCAATAGGTAGTGTATGCCCTACCAGCGTGCGATCTTCGCGTTTGTCCTTTGTTTTCGACGGTTTATCACCAGTAATAGAACGCAATAGACTGGGCAGTGTGGATTTTTGTTTCCGGCTGCGGGAGTTCAAATGCCACAATATAATTTTTCCGGTGGCGTCCGCACTGGCAAGGTTTTTAGCATCTGGAGAGAAAGTGATGGCATCTATGAGATCGGTGTGTCCATCGAGTTTGGAGAGTTCAGTGCCGGTCTCAGCATCCCATAAACGGATTGTCATGAATCCACCGGCAAGGGTCTTACCATCAGGTGAGAATGCCAATGCCAGTGCAAGGTTCCCATTACCTTCTAAGGTATGCCGAAGTTCTTCCGTGGCAACTTCCCATATTCTGACGACATCCATATCGGTACTGGCAATAGAATGGGTATCTCGTGAAAGGACTAACGCGCCTTTGTTATGTGGAATTAGATTTTGTGGTTTTGTAAAGCTTAAGACTTCGCGACCGGTGGCAACTTCCCAGAAATGATACTTAATTTTCTTTTCCCAGCTCGCGCAGGCGAGCATTCTGCCATCGACTGAAAATTCCAATGTTTGGACTGAACCGATATCTCCCTCCATAATAGCCAGACGTTCTCTGGTCGCGGTATCCCATAACTCGACTGCACCACCCGGGAACCAATTCCCAACGGCGAGGGTCGTGCTATTTGGGGCGAAGGCGATGGCGTTTGCAGTCTTGATCCCGTGTGGTTGCACCTTAATAAGTGCAATTTCGGCACCGGTATGCGCGTTATAGAGCCAAACCCCAATGTCAGTTGCTACCGCCAACCGGTTGCCATCAGGCGAGAATTTGACATCGTTTATCTCGCCTTTTCCAAGGCGTGCCATCGCGCCTTCGGGTAAATGCCACTGTGTGTATTCCTGAGCAATGCTGTTTGGCAAGAACCCAATAGTTAGCAAGAAAATTATGTAGAACAGTCCACCCCTTTTCATTTGTTGAATCTCCTCTTGTGTGAAACCCCTAAATCCCCCTTATCAGGACTTTCAATAATAATTTACCACAAACGTCAGACTGTCAACAATACGCAAAAAGCCAAGCACGCGGCATCCGCACGCTTGGCTCTTCACATTTCCGTATTCGCCCAAATTTTATTCCTGATGCAGCGTGACCGATCGGCGCGGTGGACTAAATTCCTGCTCTGTCAATGGCACTGCCATATTCTGATAAACCTGTACCCGATAGGATCCAAAGTCCGGCACGAACATCAGACCATCGTCACTGACTGCGACGGATTTTGGTTGACGCAGGTATTTTTGAGGCTCCAAATCCGCCATATCACGCATCCGATTTGGACTGGCGTTTGTCATCATGTAAGCCTGAGATACCTTTGACAACGTCGCATCACCGAGAAACTTTTGCACATACCTACCTTCAGCGTTGAAGAGTTGAATGCGGTCATTGCCTCGGTCAGCAATGTAGACATCGCCGTGCAGATCAATATCAATCCCAGCGGGACGGTTGAATTCACCGTTGCCGCTGCCAGATTTACCGAATGCGAACAGGAATTCACCATCGGCACTAAATTTCTGGACTCTGTCGTTTCGCCAATCCACAACGTAGACATCGCCGAGTTCATCTACAGCGACACCCCACGGCATATTGAACTCACCTTCACCGTCGCCATGACTGCCCCACCCGAAGAGGAACTTGCCATCTTTCGTGAACTTCTGCACCCGGTGGCTTAGACTGTCAACGACATAGAGATTTTCTTCCGGATCGAAGGCGATACCCGCGGGTCCGTTGAGTTGTCCCGGATCGGTGCCGTGTTCACCCCATGTCCCGATATGTTCACCTTCGCTGTTAAAGGCAACAATCCGATGCAGGTATTCATCGGAGACATAGAGGTTTTCTTCACCGTCAGGGATAATCGTCACGGGCCATGTGAATTGACCATCGCCTTGTCCATAGCCGCCCATTGTGCCGCGATCTTCGTCCTCAACGGTATACTTTCGGATCATCGCGGTGCCGTCGCTCCGGCACATAATATAGATACGTCCCTCTTTTCCGATTGCGATGTCGATCGGAAAATTCGTTGTGCGCCGCATGCTTAGGGTCTTGTAAAATGGAAACCCAGCACGCAGCAACCCATAAGGTCTACCCATGATATGCCTCCCCCGTTGTCCTACATCATTTATAGTTAAACCCATAAATAAATGAACATCTTTGTAGCATAAACTTTTAGTTTGTGCCAGTCTGAATGCCTGTGATAGGGATTCAGACTGTTTGACAGTGCCCAATTAACTATAGGCTTTACTATAATAGCAAGTTTCAGTTGGCAAACTACACTGAAAAGGGATGAATCTGTTCAAAATTTCCGCCGACGATGTGCGTAGGGTCAACACCCATCCACTGCTCTAAGAGTGTCCCGTATATGCCGCGGAAGTCGATGGTGTGTTCAAGGTCTTCGCCGTGTACCCAGCGCGCCGGATCAAGAGACGGATATTCTGAGTAGAGTCCGCCTTTCACGTGATCGCCGATGATGAATGCCCCGCCGCCGGTGCCGTGATCCGTACCGCTGGCGTTGTCCCGGATCCGTCTCCCGAATTCCGTGAAAACGTACATGACGATCTCTTCGGAGGCATCCTGTGCCCGCAAATCCGTGAAGAACGCTTGAATCGCCTCTGTCAAATCTTTCAAGAGACGCGGGTGCGCTGGGACCTCGTTGGCGTGATTGTCGTATCCACCGTGCTGCGTATAAAAAACGCGTGTGCCGAGATCGGCGAGATGGACCCGTGCGACATCCCGTAGGCTTTTCGCGATGGAACTCTGTGGGTACGCTACCTCAGATTTATACATCGCCGGTGCCTTCTTGAGTTCGTCAGCACCTTTAATCACATCTAATCCGGTTTGGCTGAGATAGTCCATCACGATGCCGCTGCCGACCGTGCTGCTATACATCTTCTTGAATACGTCAAGCGCTTGCGTCCGTAGTGTTTCATCACCGATGCTGGTCATCAGTCCGTAGTTATCCAGATCGCCAACGGACGTAACAGGGATACCGGAGAGTGCGCAGGCGCGCGGGAGTCCCTGCCCGAAACTGACGCAAGTTAGCACATTCTGGCTTTGAGGATCCAGTTCCCGGACAAGTCTGCCGACCCACCCTTCATCGCCGATTTTCAGGGGTTCACAGGTGTGCCAGATGTCCATCGCTCGGAAATGCGAGCGGTTTGAATCCGGATAGCCGATCCCCTGCACAACGGCGACATCGCCTGCATCAAACATCTCTTTCAGAGGTGCGGCGTGCGGGTTCCAACCTAATGTATCGTCTACGTCTAACGGTATCACATCTTCGGCTTTAATGCCTACAACCGGGCGGGAATCGTGGTAAATCCCGGCTGTATAGGGGATGAGTGTGTTCATGAAGTCGTTGCCACCTGTGAGTTGTACAACGACGAGGACCGGGGCTTTTTTGGTAGTATTCATAGCAACGTCTCCTATGTCCGACGCACCCTGCAAGCGGGGTTTCAAACCCCGCATAGCAACGTCTCCTGTGTCCGACGCACTCTGCAGGCGGGGTTTCAAACCCCGCCTGCACTGGGGCCTGCAGTGGGGCTGCGTAAGTCCTAAAAAGGTTAGCCGAACTGATATTCTCTTGATGCCACAATTAATTGGAGCATACTGACGAGCAGTGCTTGGTTCTCCGCCGCAGCGTCATCATCTTCAAAATTGATTTCACCGTTTGCCTCGGCGAACTCGGTCAAATACTGACGCGT
>PYJC01000050.1 GCA_003635255.1 Candidatus Poribacteria bacterium
CAGCATGGAAAACGTTTGTCTCTGGCGAGCATACCGCAGAGTTGAAGGGGAATCAGCTGATCGTTACCAAGCGCGAGGACTCAGGGTAAGCACTTTTCGGCACCCCCCTATGATCGGTAAAAACGCGAATATCAATTTTTCAGGTGTTCCAGTGGAAGAAGCCCGCGTTCGCTTTCATACCGCCGATGAACGCTCGGTGATCCGCAAGGCATCCAAAGAAGTTATCCAACGGGTTGTCCAGCGGGTTCTCACAACGCCGATACCCAACGAACACCAGGGTGCCGCCGCCACCGCAATTGCTGGGCTGCTACAAACACACACTCCGACGGACGACAGAACCTCAAGTATTTTTGCTGTTTCCAGAACAGCACCCTGCAGTTAAACACATAATGCAATCACACCTACCGCTCTCGCTACGTGGTAAGAAACGCGTGGAAGCCTGGATTTCAACAGAGGCGCGTTAACAACTTAAACTTATAGCCGTTGGGGAGGACAAGAACCAAGATCGGGTTATAGCTGATGCCTTGAATATGCTTTTTGCCAAGCACGGCATTCCACCTATCGCTTAAAATGAGATGTCGAATTACTTTTTCTCTGTATCTTTAGGAGGGTTTTGAGAATTATTACCAGATTCGCTTTGAGACGGTTTTGATCCTTGTTGTCCTTGATTCTGCTGTCCTTGATTCTGTTGTCCTTGATTCTGTTGTTCAGTATAAGGCGGAGACGGGAGTCGTTGAAAAGATTGTGGTCTTTGTGAACGTTCATGAATTATTCGCCTTCTGCTGTTTTTTTTCTTAGATTGAGTTTTAGATTTACTCACAATTGAACTCCTTTTATAACTATTTTATTGCTGATAAACCCAAATATAAAAAGAAACGCAACAATAATTAATAAAAACACTGATAGGCACTCTAATAGGAACGCGAAGATTCTCGTGGGGTGTTGTTTATGCCTGTATTTACGATTACACTCAAGAAAGAAATGTTCAGCATATACTATATGTTTTTTCAGGGAAAATTGTGCAAAAGGGTATCCTGAAACATTGCTGATAATCGTTGATACAGAGCATATAAAAATTGCTTTAAAAAATGCTGGGTTTGACTCCTGAAAACTAATTCCAGTAAACAAAGCTACGAGCAATGTTGCTGCAATGTATCGGATTGCTTTGTTGAAATCAGAAGCATTTAGCAACATTCGATTGGTGTCATTGTCTAATACTCGCTGATAAAGACCATAGCGGGTATTATAGTCAATATCCTCAATAGAACTTTCACGGTTATTTTCCGCCATAGGCTAATCCCTCAATTCATAATCAGATTTAGCTTCGCCAGATTTTACATATCGCGATCTGAACGTGAAAATATAGATTTGGACGTTAAAATCGCTAAAGGGATTAATCCTTTGGTGTTCACTATATCAAAGAAGGGGAATATGGGTTATGCTCGAGTTTTCCGTATAAGAAAAGTACGCATACGGAAGTACATATCAACACATGGGCGTGACGAGACTATCACTGAAGAAATAGGGCGGAACGTCCTTTCTTTTTCGGCGACGGATACTGGTTTTTTCTCGGATGCCACTGCTCTGACCTCATTCCCCTTAGATAATACAATAGAGTTTTCTCAGTTCAGTAAAGTTGCCTTCGCTGGCATCAAGATTCCGGTATCACGTCGGATGGCAGTGCCTCAAGTATCTTTGTTGTTTCCACGCTGACATAAACGATACGCTCTATTGCTGTGATCAGATCGCGTGGATTCTCGAACCACCCATTTGGATCATTGACAATACCGCTCTCTCGGTCTTGTTTTATCTTGTATCGGTCCATAAACCATTCGAGCGGTGTTCTACCGTTGACAACGTATTGATGGGCTTCTGGTGGGATACCAGAAACACAGACATGTTCGTTGATTTTGAGAATTGTTCTGTCATCATTACTAAACTTCATCCCGCGTCTGTCGAGTAAAAAATGCTCTGGTCTTTCTTCCCAAAACAAATCTTGGCGAACAGACTCCACAATCAGATGTGGGTATTGTTGACAGTTTTCGTAATTGAGATGTAAATCTACGAGGGCTGCCCCTGCTGATGTGAAGGCACGGAAGTCTGGTGCGAATGGAATACGCGGTAGCATCTTCGACAAATCGTTGGCGAATTGTTCTCGATAACTCGGTGCGTGCAGAATCCCGTAGACGTAATCAAAGATGTCGTCTTTGGTGATTGCGTCATCGCTGTAATACTCACGGAAAGCACGCAACGCCGTATTCGAGATGTTATCAATACGCTCAGGTGTGTCCATACTCGTAATTTGATTAGCGTTTGTAGGCTGCAAGTATCGCCATCTTGGGAAACACTGACAGGCATCATTAAAACTGACATCCGGTACCGTATCAGTTACCAGCACAGAAAATGATTTTTTGGTGCCTTTGCCGGGAACACAGATAACTCGGTTTTCACTTGAACTGTTTGGAAAGATCTGACCCATTTGATATTTTCTCCCTATAAAGGTGTGGTCAGCATAACAGTTGGTAGCTACAAATGGTCGATACACAACTTTTCGGATGTGCCTTTCTGTAAATTCGGTTTTTTTCTTCCCTTTCAACTTGTTTTTGAGTTCCTTATCCCACTTGATATTCGCGCTATGACGGCGCGCTGCTGCATCTGCTGTAAGCGTAGGATCCTCCTTAAGTTCAGAAATCGCGGCGAGATAGTCCTGCGTCATTAGTCGGGCATTTCCAGCGCAGACTTCGCGGGAGAAGTTATAGATATATGGATCTCTGGCAGTTTTATAGCCTTTACTGAACAGTTGAAAAACAGTATCATCTGCTTTTCCATCCCTTGCTTCGTCCGACCCGAGTGGATAGAACTCAGCAAACGCATCGCTGCGCTGATCAATCCAATCATAATGATCATTAGGGATAATTGCCTCCCAATCGCTGAACCCCTTTATGGATACCGCCTCGCGCAGTGCTTCTAATTTTTCCTCGCGTGTGAGATAGTCACCGATTTCGCGATAATGAATTTTACACCCCTCGTGTGTCACCTTTGGGTTCTTGACGAGAATCGTAATAGCAACAGGTGCCCGTGAACCACCCCCGAATGCGTTTCCACCTTCGGCACGCCTACGCTCACCAGATGTATAGGCATTTCCTCGTAGGTGCAGGACGTGGATTGAACTGAACTCCTCTGTTAAACACGCTCGGATTCCTGAATCAGCATGTCCGTCAATCCACGACCCATTGGTGACGAAAGCGATGACTCCTTGTTCATTGATTCTATCGGATGCCCACCGGATTGCCATCTTGTAGGTGTCGTAGAGATTCTTTTTGGACCTCGCTGTGGAGTGTTCAACATAAGTTTTTCTGACTCGCCCCTCAAGTACTGGGTATTCCACATTCGGATTGTCGTCTGTCTCGCTTCGTTGTCCTGCTGACCATGGCGGATTGCCAACAATAATTTCTATAGGGAGTTCTTGTTGTTGCTCAGCGCGTTCGTTGTTGGCTGCCATTCGTTCTCTTGGAAACAGGGTCGGCTGTTCTTCATCTGGATTGAGATTGAAGGTATCGGTGAAAACCATTCCATTGAAAGGGACATAGTTGCTCTCTTCACCGATTTGTCCGCGATAGGCTTCCTCGATATTGATGGTCGCGATGTAGTATGCCAATAATACCATTTCAATGGCGTGGAGTTCAGATTGAAACTTACGGGGGAGGTCATCGGGCTGGATAAGCCCAGATTGTAAGAGTCGGACAATGAAAGTGCCTGTGCCTGTAAACGGATCCAACACATGTATGCCTTCATCCGTGATTTTTCTGCCAAACTCCTGTTGTAATATATCATTGACAGACTGCAAAATGAAGTCCACCAGTTCAATCGGGGTATAGACGATACCGAGTCGATCGGCTTCTTTTTTCAGAGCTTTGGTGAAGAACTTGTTATACAGTTCTATCAGCACTTTTTGTCTACCTTCGCTGTTATCAATACCGCGTGCGCGTTTTTGTACGCTTTCGTAGAAGCCTTCTAAATCGCGCGTTTCATTCTCCAGTCCGTATCCCTCAAATTCAGTGTATAGTTTCTGCAGCGCGCGCGCAACAGGATTATGCGCCGTAAAATCGTAATCTTCAAAGAGTGCTTCAAATATAGGGTGGGTCAAGATATGCTGTGCGATCATATCAATCGCATTGGTGGGTGTAACCGCTTCGTTGATAGTGGCTTGCAGTTCCTTGACAAACTTCTCAAATTCCTGGTTCAGTGCCGTGTTTTCAGGGTTGTTTATGAGATTGCCAATACGCGCGGCGAGTCGTGTGAAAATATCAGCAACATCTTTTGCCCACTTTTCCCAGTATGTTCTATCGCCGCACTTTTCTACAATCTTGGCATAGATTTTGTCTGCGGGAAAACTCAATGGCATTAAAGGAAGCTGTACGGCTTCACCCCCTTCATCTCCTGTTCCCGCACCTGCACCATCAAATATAATCCGATCGGGACGATCTCTGTTGAGATCGATCTGATTGATTTTGATGTTGAATCGGTCATCATGTGAACGCAAGGCGCGTAGCACACTCCAGACGGTAGCAAACCTATCATTGTTATCAAGTGCGTCTGCGGGATCAACACCTTCAGGGATCGCGACAGGGAGTATAATATATCCGTCATTTTTGTTCGGTGCTTTTCGCATGACACGCCCAACGGCTTGCACAATGTCAACATGGGATTGTCTGGGTGCCATGAACATTACAGCGTCTAAAGCAGGCACATCTACACCTTCTGAGAGACACCTTGCATTAGAAAGAATTCGGCATTCTTCATCTTTGGTGTATCTCAGCCATTCCAGTTTTGCTTTTCGTTGGATGGCTGGCGTTTTTCCATCAACATGTTGTGTTTCGCAATTGAAATCTGTGGGACGCTGATCTTCTGGGATCTGTTCAATTGCCTGCTCAATAATATCATTCCAGTGATGTGCCATTCTTTGTGAGTCCGCGATTCGGTTTGTAAAGGCGATCGCACTTTTGATAGGCGTTATGTTTTGGTCACCATCAGGTACCCTTTCAGGGTTTTGCAACGCACGCCAGCAGCCAACAATCTTTGTTGCGTCCGTAATGCTGATTTCACTTCCACCCGAGAGGTAAAAGGACTGCAATGCTGCGTCTACTTCGCTCTCGGATATAGCCAATATGAGAACCTTATAGTCCGATAATTGCCCATCTTCAATTGCCTTTGAAAAAGGATAGTAATGAAATTCGGGTCCGTAAGTCTCTTCATCGTCCATTGAAAATACTTCAATGTCATGCTGTGAGGCTCGCGACCTCGTAGCTTCCGTATAGAGTTTCGGTGTGGCTGTCATATAGAGACGTTTGTGTGCCTGAATACCATTATGCACAAGCCGGAAATGCGTAACATCTTCACCGGGGCGTTGAATGCCAGTGGTTCGGTGTGCCTCATCACAGAAAACAATATCAAATGCTGGAGCGTCGTAGTTCTGTGCGGTTTGAATGATCGGCAGTGAATGATAGGTGCAGAAAACAACGTTCATCTTATCCGGGTGTATCCCCTTCTTGAGTTGTATAGATATATCAACGGGGTCTGTCGTCACCGGTATTTCAAGTTCAGCAATCGGCATGTCCTCATTGTGTTGTCCTGCCGTTGTATCAGAGCAGATACAGAGATAACTATGAGGGAGTTTCTTTTGTTCAGCCCACTCCCGCATTGCCTGTGAAATCAGGGCGATAGATGGCACGAGATATAACACGCGCCCACCTAAGCCTGCGATTTCCTCTGCGATGCGAAGTGCTGTAAACGTCTTACCCGTGCCACACGCCATAATCAGTTTACCGCGGTCGGCAGTCTGAAAACCTGCTACGACATCATCAAAAGCATCTTGCTGGTGTGCTTTGAGTGTAAAAGGTTCGCGGCGTGTGATTTCTTCGGGGGCTTCAACCTGTAGATCGGGCCAGTTGACGTGACTGCGTTCAAGGTCGCCAAAGCGAATCACTTGACATTCAGGTTGTAACCCGTTGATAGCGTTTAGCGCATTCTGTCCCCAGGAGCCACCCGTGTCAACGATAATTCTTGATGTGAAAGGGGGACGGTTGGATTCTGAAATGAAGGAGTCAATATCAGCTTTTGTAATCCGTGTCGTTGGGGCATAGCATTTACACTGGATCGCACAATACCCCCCATCATGCTCTTTCGCGACAAGGTCAATGCCTAAATCTCGAGCACTGTGTCCGCGCAATTCTGCCCATTCTCTCCAGAGATACACCTCTGAAAATCGCTCTTGGTAGATCGGATCTATGAGGAAGAACCGCTGCATCAGTCGTTCAAAACGTTGTCCTTTTCTCGTCGGTGTAGATGATTTTTCGTCAATGTGATCTAAGATACTCTGAAAGTTCGGATTCGTGCTTTTACGTAATTCGAGATTCAGTTGTGTTTGTTCATATCGTTGCATATAGAACTCCTCTTTCTATGCAATGAGAGTGCCAGACGGCGGCTGTAAGCAGGAGCGTCTGTCCTTTTCTCGTCGATTCGTCGATCCGCGCGCCCCTGTCTGCTGAAATCCCGGAGACGTATAGCCGATGAGGAGAAGACAGACCAGCACCATTGAAATGTTGTTGATTAAAGGCAGTTTCCGTTCAGGAGTGCTACAGAAAATGCGTCTGTACATCCTGTTCATTTCTATCTCTCCTTGTCCGCTTTCTGCTGTCCACCCAACAGGCGTTTTATGTGCTTAGAGAGATAAACCACGCAGCACTCGCTGATAAAAAGACACATCCCCATGAAAACGGTGCCAATGATGAGGACGACGAGCAAAGGAAGGAACGGTTGAAAGTTGGTGTCGTTAATAATCTCGACCATTACCAGCGAAAGAAACGCCGTCAGCAGACACCATTTGAAATCCTGTTTGAACTTTTCACGCATGGCTGTCACCCTATTTTCCCGCCCCCTATCAGGCAATCGGTGGTCTCCCCCGCGACTGAAATAGCAGATTCAACGCGTCTGCCATCACCTGTTCTTGGCTCTTTTCCTCATCGACTGC
>PYJC01000051.1:0-6360 GCA_003635255.1 Candidatus Poribacteria bacterium
AGGAAACAACCTTACTCCCCAACTACCCGAACCCGTTCAATCCTGAAACATGGATCCCCTATCAATTGGCAGTCCCCACAGATGTTCGCATCTCCATCTATACTGCCGATGGGAAGGCGGTGCGGGCACTTGACTTAGGACATCAGCCCGCGGGTGTCTATCAGAGCCGTTCCCGTGCGGCGTATTGGGACGGCAGAAACGCAGTCGGTGAACCCGTTTCCAGTGGTGTGTATTTCTATACGCTCACCGCCGGTGAGTTTACCGCGACACGAAAACTGTTGATCCGAAAATAAAGGAGTCTTTTATGAACCGTCACGGGATCCTGCTCATTGTCTCCACACTCGTCGTTCTTGGATTTCAACCCGTAGATGCCCAAGAGAATCTCGCGGAACAGGTGTCTCAGATTTTCCAGGCCCATTGTATGAACTGCCACGGTGCGCAAGGCACGTTTAAAGAGACGTTGCTTATTGACCGTGAATCGCTGATCGAAAGCGGGACGGTGATACCGGGGGATCCGCTGAATTCAGAGTTCTATCGTCGGATCACCGAAAACACGGTCGGCAAACCGCAGATGCCGTTGGGCACGCCGCCGCTGAGTGCTGCGGCGATAGATACGGTTCGGCGGTGGATTCTCGCGGGTGCCCCGGATTGGGATGTCGTGCGCGCTGTCAACTTCATTACGCCCGTAACGCAGTTGACGCGGCTCAGAGATCATCTTTCTGCGTTGCCGGCATTTGACCGTCCGTATGCGCGTTATTTTTCGATGACGCATCTGTATAATGCGGGTGAAGGCACTGAAACTTTACACCTCTATCGGACGGCACTCTCGAAGTTGATCAATAGCCTCTCGTGGGGATCGAATGTGATCAATCCGGTGGCAATAGACCCCGAAGAAACCCTCTTCTACATCGACCTTCGGGATTACGACTGGGACCGTAGCGAGGCGTGGCGCGATATAGAGGCGGTCTATCCGTATCGCATCGACTATGATGCCGAGGCGGATCCGCTACTCTTTGAAAAACTCACGGTGCTCCGTGAAAACACCGAGACGGACGTGCCCTTTGTTCATGTGGACTGGTTTCTGGCGACGGCATCTTTACCGCCGTTGTATCATTCTATTCTGGGACTCCCTGAGACGGATCGTGAGTTGGAACGCAGTCTCGGTATAGATGTTGCGAGAAATCTGCGAAGCGCGCCAGGGGTTCGTGTCTGGCGTGCGGGTTTCAACGATTCGGGTGTCTCGAATCACAACCGCGTCGTAGAGCGTCACAAATCGCCCCACGGCGCGTATTGGAAGTCCTACGACTTCGCCGGCAGCTCTGGGAAACAGAACGTCTATACACATCCGCTGTCGTTTCAACCCGATGGCGGTGAGATCGTCTTTCACTTGCCAAACGGGTTGCAGGCATACCTGATCGTTGATGCCGACGGCACTCGCATAGATGTCGCGCCGACGAGCATCGTTTCAAACCCACAAGCGAGTTTTCCCGAAGTGCATAATGGGCTGTCGTGTATCGGGTGCCACACCGAAGGCATGAAACCCTTTACAGATACCGTGCGCGCATCGATTCTTGGCGAGAAGAACCCGGCTTACGACAAGGAGCAGGCATTACGGCTGTACGTCGAAAAAACGGTGATCGATCCATGGGTGGCGAAGGACGCGGCCCAATTCCGAGATGCGCTTGAAGCGACAGGTGCGGTCTTCGGTGGACTTGTCGAGCCGGTGTCTTTCGCCCATGAAGCCTTCATCGGTCCGGTGTCGGCATCCCACGCTGCGGCTGCGGTCGGGTTAGAGACCGAGACCTTCCTCAACGAGATTCGCGAGAAGTCAAGTTTACAAAGCCTCGGACTGCTGTCCCTTGATGGCGAGGGTGGCAACGTCAAACGCGATGCGTGGACGAATGGGTTCAGTGAAGTGATTTCGGCATTGAATTCGCCGGATACCTCAATCACAGAGGACATTGAGCGTCCTGTTCGTCCCACGACGCTTGGCGGTGTCTATATTCCTGATGCGAATCTCCGTCGGGTGATTGAAGCCACACTCGGCAAAGCACCGGGGGATGTGATCACGTCAGAAGATATAGCACGTCTGACGCGTATGGATGCCGCCGATAAAGGTATCCGCGATCTGACAGGGCTGGAACATGCAAGGCAACTTGAACACATCGAGTTCCAACACAACGCGATCTCGGATCTAACGCCACTATCGGGATTGACGCAACTGCGGAACATCAAACTCCGCGGCAACAAAATAACGGATGTCTCTCCCTTGGCGAGGCTTGTCAATGTGGACTGGTTGGGACTCGAGGAGAACGAGATCACCGACGTAACCCCGCTTTCGGGGTTAGTCAAACTCAATGGGATCGGGATTGATCAGAACCCGGTCTCTGATGTCTCACCTTTGGCTGAGATGCGAAGTTTGGAAGGTGTCTCGGCTTGGGACACAGCCATCACCGACTTTTCAGCCTTATCCGTTTTGCCGAGACTCCGATGGATAAACTTTAGCAACCTGTCGGTATCAAAACTTCCCTCTTTCAAGGGTATCAAAAATTTGAGGTCCCTGAATATTGACAATATGAATATCTCTGACATCTCAGGACTTGCAGGGCTGACATCCCTACAAGAGTTGAGACTTTCGGACAGTTTCATCTCTGATGTTTCACCGCTGGCAAAATTAACCCGTTTGAAAACGTTACAGCTTCACGGCAACCTCATCGGCGATGTTTCGCCCCTGAAGCACTTAACACGGTTGGAAATCTTACTTCTTCAGCGCAACCGCATCCGCGATGTTTCACCCCTATCGGGGTTGACGAACCTTAAGGAATTAAGGCTTGATGAGAATGCAATCTCTGACTTTTCGCCCTTGGAAGAGTTCGCTGAAAACATAGTGATCAATTCAAGCAATAACCCCGGTCGCCTGCTGCAGGGCGGTCCGAAAATAACGGGCCCCTGGTTATGGGTGGTGCTTCCAGGAGAAGGTTTTCACAATGGCAAAGATCTGCTTGCACAAGCCAGTGGCGGTAAAGTGACGGAACTCAGTATTGCGACGGAAGGGGCAAAGGAGGGAGAACCCGTCGGAAATCAGGTCTGGACTTCCCAGAAAATCGACCCCAATGACCATAATACAGCAAAATTGGTGCGTGCGCTTGGCATTGATGACAGCCACCAGCAGAGAGTTATGTATGGTTCGATTATCTTACATTCACGCAGAGAACAGCAGACAACGATGTTTGCTGGCAGCGATAATGCTCACAAAGTCTATCTCAATGGCACATTAGTTAACGAGGAACTTAGTAATGCTTGGGCATGGGATTATCAACAATCCTTCCCTGTCCGTCTGAAACAAGGCAGAAATGTCTTGTTCGTTGCGGTTTTTGATTATGAAGGCGGGTGGAGTGGTGCTGCCCATTTCGGATTCGCACCGGATACGGAATATACGGTGTTACCCCCGGGTGCGAGATTCACTTTCTCCGTAAAGGATACACCGATAGAAGTTGGCGATACTTTCACTGTTCACCTCGATGCCGCGAACGTCACAAATTTCGCTGGATGGTCGGCGGATCTGATCTTTGATCCGGCAGTGTTAAAGGTCAACAACGTCCGAGCGGGTAATTTTCTAAAGCAGGGCGGTGGACGGACCTATTTTCCGAAACCCACGATTGATAACACTGCGGGTCGCGTCAGCGGTTTAAATACGGCGCGAACCTCTGAAGGTGGGGTGAGTGGTGAAGGGCGGCTGTTATCGGTGACCTTCACAGCGAAAGCGATGGGTGAAAGCATTGTTGTCTTGCGGAACTTCCGCGCCGGTTCAAGCACAGGAGAAGTGATCGTTGCAGCTCCACCGGAAATACGAGTTGGTGTCGGTGGCGTTTCGGAAACGTTTGCGGCGTGGGATGTCAATGCAGATGGCATCACAGATGGTACAGATGTCGTCTTGGTGACCGAGTCCTTGGGGCAATCACCGCCGGAGAACCCGCGCACCGATGTCAATGGCGATGGTGTTGTTGACGGTGCCGACCTTGCGATTGTCGCTGCACACCTCGGTGAAGGTGCTGCGGCAGCTGCCCCCTTCGCAGATCCGCAGTTGCTCGGTCTGACCCCCGAAAGCGTTGAAGCAGTGCTTGACCGCCTGCGCGCCGCAGATGATGGATCGCTCACTTTTCGACGTGGGATTACGACTCTCGAAGCACTCTATGCGATTTTCGTGCCACAGGCGACGGTCTTGCTGGCGAACTACCCGAATCCTTTCAACCCAGAGACGTGGATACCGTATCACCTCGCGCCCGCAGCGGATGTGAGGCTACACATCTACACGGCAGACGGACACCTCGTCCGGACGCTATCACTCGGAGACCAACCCGCAGGCATCTATAGCGACCGAAGCCGTGCGGCGTATTGGGATGGCAGAAACGCGGTCGGTGAACCTGTGGCATCGGGTGTCTATTTCTATACGTTGACCGCAGGGGATTTCACAGCGACCCGAAAAATGCTCATACGCAAGTAAAGGAGATCAAACGGCATGCAACCGACACACACCCGATTTTTTTCGATAGGCACACTCCTGCTCTCAGTACTCCTTTTCTGTCGGTTTCCGATGTCAACACCGGCAGAAACCGTCACCATTGTGGATGCGAACCTTCGCGCCGCCATCAACGAGGCACTCGATAAATCCGAGAATGCCCCGATTACAACCGATGAGATGGCGACGTTGACGCGCCTTGAGGCAAATAACAGAGACATCTCTGACTTGACGGGGCTTCAGACGGCAATACATCTGCATGAATTGTCCCTCAACCACAACTTAATAGCCGACCTCTCTCCGCTGAGCGCATTGATTCGATTGCAGCACATACACTTGGAGGATAATACGATCTCGGAGCTCTCACCGCTTTCGGGGTTGATAAACTTACGTCACATAAATCTTTCGCATAACTTGATCTCCGATATATCGCCGCTTTCGGGGTTAATGAACGCCGGGTGGATCAGTCTGGGGCATAATATTGTCACCGATTGGTCGCCCCTCTCGGGGTTGGAAAAACTTCACGGCATCAATATGAGCCACAATCCCGTTGCAGATATATCGCCGCTGAAAGACTGTCTGAATCTGCAATACTTTCACACCTGGGGCACACCGATACTCTCCCTCGCACCGCTTTCGGAACTCCCCAAACTCCGGGAGATCAGCATCTGCGGTGGCGAAATACAGGATATATCGTCTTTGGCAAAGTCCACGAGTTTAAAATCTCTGTATCTTCCCTTCAATGACATCAGCGATATTTCTGCGGTGGCGAGTCTAACGGGGTTGAAACGCTTGGGCATTGAACATAACCAAATCTCGGATGTCTCACCGCTGTCGGGATTAACCGAGCTGACATGGATCGACCTCCGCCACAATGCCATCACCGATGTGTCGCCACTCACAGCGTTATCCAACTTGAATTGGATAGATCTCAGTGAGAATCGGATCACCGATGTTGCTGCGCTAACGTCCTTGCGCAGCCTGTCATGGCTGGGACTGAGGCAAAACCCCATTGCGGATGTATCAAGTCTCGAACGGTTTTCGCCGACGACAAGTATTTCACACTCGGATTTCGTGAACTCGGCGTTCCCGGAAGCGGGTCCGAAAATCACGGGTCCCTGGTTATGGGCGATTGTCCCAGGATACCGTCTCGATGCCACCGATCTGTTGGCGAAAGCCACAAACGGGAAAGCCACTGAGGTGAAAGTCGCGACTTTTGGTGCAACGGAAGGCAAATCTGTCGGTCGCGGTATCTGGGAGGCACATACCCTCGCACCCACCGGCGGCGATAACATCAATCAGATGACAGATGCACTCGGCTGGGGATCGGGGTCGGCGATCTATGATCACGTCGTTTATGGCTCGCTAACCCTCAACGCCCCGCAGGAACAGGAGACGACGATGCTTGTTGGTAGCGATGATGAGGTAAAGGTTTGGCTCAACGGTGAATTGGTTCACTATAACCCTGTCCTCCGGGGGGCTGGCGATTTCCAAGATGCCTTCCCCGTTAGACTCAAAGAGGGCCCCAACGTCTTACTCGTCGCCGTGAACAATCGCGGACACGGTGCGTTTTCGGGGTTCTTTGGGTTCGCAAAAGGCACGGAATATACCGTCAACCCGATCGATAAGAAAGTCGCTATCAAAGTTCCGGCATGGGATGTCAACGCGGATGGTATCACCGACATCCTGGATCTGATCCTTGTCGGGCAAGACGTGGGAAACACGCAGGCACCCCACGCCCGGACGGATGTCAATGGCGATGGCAGACGCAATATCGCCGACCTCGTGCTCGTCGCCTCCCACCTCGGTGATCTCAGTGGGATTGCTGCGGGACCGGCGTT
>PYJC01000051.1:6380-12908 GCA_003635255.1 Candidatus Poribacteria bacterium
GTGGGCAAATGGCACGCTGAGATTAGAGCCTGCTATGATACGGACATGGATCGCAGAAGCCGAAAACGATGGCACACTCGCATTTGAAAAAGGCATTGAGAACCTCAAACGGCTCCTGACATTACGACTGCCAAAGAAAACAAGGCTGCTCGCGAACTATCCAAACCCATTCAATCCTGAAACCTGGTTCCCTTATGAGTTGGCAGCCCCTGCGGATGTCACACTCACAATCTACGGCGTCAACGGACAGGTCGTGCGTCAGTTGGCACTTGGGCATCAGGTTGCGGGGATGTATGAGAGCAAGGTCCGTGCGGCGTATTGGGACGGTAGAAATGCGGTGGGTGAACCTGTGGCGAGCGGTGTCTATTTCTATACGCTCACCGCTGGGGATTTCACGGCAACACGGAAGATGTTGATCCGCAAGTAATTGAGAGAAAAAGGGGAGACGTGTGAACCAGGACATCCGAGATGCGCACTATAGCCTCGCGAACGCCTATCTGAATGCGGGTGCGCATGAGGTTGCGATCACGCACTTTCAGAAGGCATTGGAAGAGGATCCAGATTTTCTTGACGGCTACCACGCCCTTGCGCTTGCCTACTTCGGGGCGCATGATGTCGCCGCCGCAGAAACCGCTGTCAGATCGGCACTCAAACGCGACGACACCTACCAACCGGCGCGCGCCTTGTTAGCCGCCCTTGCGCCGAGCGTGCTGGTGTCTGCCGAGCAAAGCGACGGTTCTGCGGACAGTCCCACCGAAGCTGCGCCTTCCCCGATTGACGTTCATCAAGAACCGAAACAGACAGTCCCTCCCCCTGTTGAAAGCGAAAATCAAAGCGAAACGCCACCGCCTGCCGATGGTGAGCGTGTTGAGACGGATATTGACAAAGAGAAGGAACGCGGTCTGGCGTTTTTGGGCACGCAGCAATACCCACAAGCCGAAGCTGCCTTCAAAAAGGTGATCAAGGCGAATCCACACGACCCACAGGCACATTACAATCTGGCGCAGACCTACTTGGAAACGGGTGCCTTAACATCGGCGAAAAGAACCGTTGAGGCGGCTTTACGTATCTCTCCGTCCTACGCCCCGGCAGTCGAGCTGAAAAAAGCGATGACTTACCACATACAGCAGGAGAAACGGCAGCGGCGACAACAGCAACTCATACGCTACCTCTTGCCTGTGGTGCTGCTCGGTGTTGCCGTCTTTTGCGCGATCCACTTCGGTGTCGTGTCGTTTCCGTTCTTAGAAAAGTCGCCACCTGCGCTTTCGATTGACACCTCTTTAGAAGACCCCCGTAACAATAACGGAGAGATTGATGCCGGTGAAACCGTGCGCTTGAAGGTGACGATCTCCAATCGCGGCTCGGCGGCGAAACATCTCAGCGTCCACCTGACTCCGAAAACGATAGGCGGTGTGCGCTATGAGGTCCCGAAGACCCCCGTGACAGTGAAAAGAAATGGGTTTCACACGTTGCGGATCCCGTTCACGGCGGATAAACGCGCCCGGACCCGAAAAGTGCCCATCACAATACAGGTGCTCGATAAAAATCAGAGCGTCCTGGCGACAACCGCCCGGCATCTGTCCATCAAGGGCAACTAAGGAAAGCTTGCAATGAATCGACACTTCCTACAAAAGGCGTTTCGTTCACAATACCGCATCTATGCGTTTCGGATTTCTCTGATTCTCCATCTCCTGATGGGGCTGGCGTTGTCTTTGTTTATTGTCAAATCTCAGCTGCCAGAGGGTCCCGCCGATGCGATACAGGTCGATATTATCTCGTACCGCCCGCCGAAGCAGCGTCTGCCGAAGAAACCCCCCGCACTCCCGAAAACAGAGAAGATCGAACCACAAACGCCGGTTCTCGAAAAGCGAAAGGTTGAAAAGCAAGTGAACGCCAGAAGGGTTGAAGCCGCCTTAGAGATCGCTAAAATGCCTGCCAGCGTCCCGAAAGACATTACAGTTGAACACACCGCGATGAAGCAAATAGGCGTTGAGGCACCCGCCTTTTCGGAGTCTTCTGATTTATCGACGGACGCAGATTTAGCCCGAGTGCCGGAAGCGGTGTTGTCGCCCCTGGGCACATCCGACGCTCAGGGGTCTGAAAGTCGTTATACCAAACGCCGTGGCACCGGGGTCCGAAACCCCGCCAAAGGTGCCGCCGATGGCATCGAAAAGTTGAGCAGAAAAACAACGGCAGGCACAGGAAAAGCCGTCCGTCGTGTGGGGACTGGCGAGGGCAGTGGCAGTGGCACGTCGCAAGGCAGCGCGACTTTTAGCAGCATCATCGGGTCCCTCACCGATGATATTATTGCCTCCTCTGGCGGTGGCCCGATCGATGTCGTCTTCGTCGTGGATGCCTCCGGCTCGATGGGCGACAATATCAACGCCGTTGCGGAACATCTCGGGCAAATGGTCGATGCCTACAAAACTTCGGAGATCGATTATCGGCTCGGATTGACACGGTTCGCTGTCAGTGGCACCCCTGCGAAAAATGCGATCCACGTCTCACAGCTGACACAGAACTTATCCGCCTATAAACAGGAACTCTATAACATTATCCCGACTGGCGATGAAAACGCACTCGATGCCATCCATCAGACCCTCATCGAATTGCGGTTTAGAAGCAATACCGTCAAGCATCTGATCCTCGTCACTGATGAACCCTTCACAACGCTACAAGGGCTGACGGTCACTAAGATCATCGAAGACACTCGGCGTAGCGAAATTTACGTCAATGTGCTGGGGCTACAGATCGCCGAGCACCAACGCCTCGCCGAACAGACCGGCGGCACGTGGCACGCTGTGCCTGAAAATCCGAAGCCACAAAGCCCACCGACACAACAGATACACCCTCAGCAGGCTCGATGGCCGGCTGCAAAAAGTATCGGGGACGCAATCCTCACCGATGCCGCACATCTCCCCGTCGATATTATCCTATTCATTGACGGATCGAAAAGTATGGCGGATAAAATGCCAGAGATCCGAAAACAGATCGATCAGTGGCGACGCAGTTGGGATAACGCACTGATAGACTATCAACTCGGCGTGATTCGGTTTTACGCCTCTGGCACGATCAATCGGGTCAATGTCTTTGACCCGCCACAAACACCACAACAGCTACACAAGATATTACAGCTCCCCCCTCAAGACGATGAAAATCTGCTGCAGGCAGTCGTTGACGGCGCAAAACGCATCAAAAGACGAGCCAACGCCAAAACGCATTTCATCCTGATCACCGATGAACCCGGCGATCCGAAATATCCGATCGCTGGCACGATCGGCTGGCTCAAAGAGATGCCCGTCGTTGTCAATGTCTGGGGCACGCGAGACCCGTTTCAACAACAGGCCGCCTCGCAAACCGGCGGGGTCTTTATCACACTCCCAAACGCATATACACACAACGCAACTTATCACTAAGGAAGGAGGTTCTGAGGATGAAAACTTATGACGATAACCTTAAATATCCAAGGTTCAGGCAACTCCTTGAAGAAGCAAGAATCATGGTACAACGCGGAAAAAATACGGATGCGGCATATCATGTGCTGCAAGAGATGAATCTGAGCAAGGACGAAAATAATGTTTCCCTATTTGACCATATCCCTAACAGACCACTGGCAAAAATGTTAGGTATACCTAATCCCGAAGGTGGAGGGAAGACCGCCGTTTTCAATGCGCGCGATCGTCTAAGGCAGGAAAGGTGTGGGAAAGAAAAAGATATAATAAGAGATGATAGAAAAGTTGATACATCTCAAGTGGAGATTATCGGCAGCGGCGATGAGTCGGTTTATCTCTATTATTTCCCGACTTATCAATGGTATGCTGAATCATTAGGATCCCCTCATTGGCTATGCAATATCGGTAGAACTGAAAATGAAGTTACAGCAAGGGTGAGTCAACAGATTGGCGATCAATGTCCAGAGATACCACAAATCGCACTCATTCTCAGGACAGAGGATTGCCGAACGCTGGAGAAACGCATACACGATGCGCTAAAGAGAGAACGCAGGCAGATAGCAAATGCGATCGGGACAGAATGGTTTAAGACATCTCCGAGCGAAGTTTTGGTGATTTACCAAAGACTGTCCGGCATCGATTGATGGCTGCGATCCATTCGCAGACCTAAAAGTAGATTTTTAGGAGAAATAACAATGACAAGCAGAATTCCATGTCAGGAAGACAGACGCATCATAGATGATCCTGTTGAATGGTTCATAGTTTCTGAGACTTCCAGTAGAGGAGAGCGAAGAAAATTATTAGAAGAAATCTATGCCGACATTAAGTTAAATCCAGGAAAATACCCCGTTGAGATTTCTAAGCCCGATACAGTTATTGATTATTTACGCACAAGGTGATTCGGGTGTTAGCACTCGGACCTCAAGCTGCAGGGATGTATCAAAGCCGGAGTCGTGCCGCTTACGATGATGGCAGAAACAAAATCGGTGAACCTGTCGCAAGTGGCGTATATTTCTATACGCTGACGGCAGGTGATTTTACCGCGACGCGGAAACTGTCGTTTCGCAAATAGCATCTCCCTATCTCACCGTAGGACAGTAAATCCTGCTGTCGGGCAAAGCAATGTCCTAAATCTGGACGCCTGCTTTGCAGTTGTCCATACGGACAAAGGTAAATTATTTTATCATGAAAACCTTTGCAAGTCTATTACTAATTTTGCTTGCGTTTTTTTGTGTGCTGGGGTGCGGGCAAGAAAACCCTGTTGCCCCGCAAGAAAAACCAGAACCAGAAAAAATCTATGTTGACCGCATAGTAGAAGTGGAAACAGAAAAGCCGTTTGAACCTACAGAGATTAGAGGTTCAATTTACTGGTATTCCACACAATTGGACGGGTATGTAGAAGAAATTGGAGACGTTAAGTATGTAAAGAAAGCGTATGTATCCGTTGACCATAACATATTTGGCGAAGGCGTGGAAGTTGTGGGCGTAGTCGTTCATTTCAAAAATAACCCAAAACTTAAAATCGGCGACGGTGTAATAGATGACGGTAATTTTCAAAGAGTGTTTTTCACTTTCAAAGGTGAAGAAATTACCGAAGGGTCTGAAGTTAGAATTAGGCTTGATAAAGTTTTACGTCTTGCTGTCTACGAAGGCGTATTGTTAGGAGGTTAGTTGTTATGAAAACTTTGACGAGTCTATTACTAATTTTGCTTGCGTTTTTTGTTTTTGGGTGCGAAGATGCGGAGAACATGCTAAAGCCTGTTCTTGTTGAAGAACAAACGAACACCGACATACCCGATTGGCAGTATTACCCAGAGAAGAATATCACCCTTAACTTTCCTGAATGGCTAAAAGACGGCTCACAAGGACAAATCGGATTAGGCGAAGCACGCCCGCACGGTCCAGACCGTTCTTTTGTGTTAACACGCACATCATTGTTTCACGAAGGACACATCTACATTCCTGACGCTTCCGCTACTCATGTTTATGTGTTTGATATGAACGGAAACATGCTTGCTGATAGAACTATGGCAAGAGAGAATATCCTGGGCGGTAGGGCAAGCCCTTTTGCACCGCACTTCGGCAACGTGAGTTTAGACGGTAAGTTTCTACGCAAAACTCACCCTGGACAATCAGTGGCAGATTTTTTGCGTTATATGAAAGTGGAAGGCAATACTCTTGTTATAGAAATAGGCTGGCATCCTGGATTTCAAGACACTTGGATTACAAGAATAGGACACGCAAAATCTACCACTACCTACTGGGATTTGTCCACAGGGGATATTTCTTTCGGTAGAACGGTAAAGGAAGATTGTTGGATACGCTGGAAAGATAAAACAGGGCAAAAGTGGGGTATTAATACGTGGTGTGATGTTGCCGAACAGGAACAGAAAGAAATAGACGACAACGACGGAGTAAGCCCAGCACACTATGACTACGACCTTATCTTTTCTACGGAGCAACACGACTATGTTTATGATATAGATACCAATGTATATGTTCCTGACGAACATACTGGGAAACTAATCAATAAGTGGTTCGGCTGTAAAGTGCTAACGAAAGAGGGTGTGCATATAGGCTGGTTCAATCCTGATGTGTTGGTTCACGGCAGAGAGGACGTAGGGTTTTTTATAGGCGGTTTTATCTACGAGACCACTCTCTATATGATTTCAGAAAGAATACCGCCCGACCATCCACTTTACAATGAAATAGAGATAGATCCATATACATTTTACGCCTTTCAGCAAAATTAGAATAGAAAAAGGGCGTTTTTTCCGCCCTTCTCTCCGATCCTGCGACAGAAAGGAGGCATCCATGAGAACATACACACTTTCTATGTTTCACTGCATTCTGATACTGAGTCTGTTCACTTTGACCCACAGTCTCACCGCAGAAGAATGGACACAGAAAGCGGATATGATAAATCCGAGACTTTTTTTCTCGGTTTCGGCGGTCGATGGTGAACTCTATGTGATCGGCGGCACCCTCGCCGCGCCGATGGATAGCGTTGAGGCTTACGTCCCTGAAACCGACACCTGGCAAAAGCGAGCGCGTCTGAATGCGCCACGTGCCGGGG
>PYJC01000052.1 GCA_003635255.1 Candidatus Poribacteria bacterium
ATCAGGATCCCCACGTAAACCCGGGATGACGCGCGAAGATCTGTTGCAAACGAACGCCAATATCGTCGGCAGTGTCACAGAAAACGTGGTGAAGCATTCACCAGATACTATTATCATGATGCTCACCAACCCGTTGGATATCATGACCTACCACGCGTGGAAGGTTTCAGGATTTCCGTCAGACCGCGTCGTTGGTCAAGCGGGTGTACTGGATTCGGCACGGTTCCGTTATTTTATCTCCCTTGAACTCGGTGTATCCGTGGAAGACATCCATGCGCTCGTCCTCGGCGGACACGGCGATACGATGGTTCCGCTCCCTCGCTATACCACCGTTAACGGTATCCCGATTCCGCAATTGATTCCAGAAGACCGTATCGAAGCGATGGCACAGCGGACTCGCGACGGTGGCGCCGAAATCGTTAATCTCCTGAAAACGAGTGGTTACTATGCCGCGGGTGCCTCATTGGCACAGATGGCGGAAGCGATCATTTTGGACAAGAAACGGTTACTCCCCTGCTCTGCACACCTCACAGGTCAATACGGTATTGATGACCTCTACATTGGCGTTCCCATTAAACTCGGTGGAAACGGTGTAGAAGAGATTCTCGAAATCGAACTGACTGATGACGAGCTCGGTTCCTTACAACACTCTGCGCAAACTTATCGGGAAGGGATTGCATTGTTGGGATATTAGATAGTCACATCTTCGTGTTGCCAGAATCACATCAAAAGGGAATGTAACAAAGTGAGGGTGGTGCATAATGCGATTTGCGTTATACACCACCCTCTATTAAATTTCACAAGGCTTTATTGCCTATTTCTCATTTTAGGCTTTCTGTGCGACCATGCTGGCGAGGATGCCGAGGATCCTGTCGCATCGCTCAATCGTGTAAATTGTCATATCAATGTAAAGTTGCTTCGCCTCTAATTTAAGGAATTTCCAATCTGTTCCGGAGGTAGTCGCCCCATAGATACAGCGGATGTCGTTCTCCTTTTCGGCATTAAAGCGTTGGGCAGCAACCATTTCAGAGACACACTGTCCTAAACCAATCAGTAGGTCGTCCTTCTTCGCTTCAACAAGGATAATGACAGGTGCCTCCAAGAAAGATTGCCCTGGTGATAGACTGACTAAGAAATCACATACGCCAGTCAAACCATTTTCAGCATCAACATTGAAGTCAATGCCGGAAAAGAGACTAATGCGCTGCTCAAAGTGCTCTCGGAGCTCAACAAGGACATCGGCGACGATCATTTCTGATTTTGCTTTTTCTGTTCCTATAGTTGTGGCTAAAGGTGCTTTCCTTGCCAGTGCTGTCGTGAGATGGTCACTCGGTTCGACTGTTTCTACTTCGGAAAAAAGTCCCACGGTGTCAACTTTTTCGAGTTGGAACGCTGGCAGCACCGATTCTAAGGTGAACTCGCTGTAAGCCATTGATAAAAACTCCTATGTGGTACCAACAGGATCGCAACTTAGCAATACCATCTAACTTCTTTCTTTCTTCTCATCTTCGTCAACGACTTCGTATTCAGCATCAACGACATCACTATCCGCAGCACCCGTTTCCGCATCAGCAGCGGCAGATGGATCTCCCTGAGCGGCTTCCGGATCTGCCCCCGCAGTCTGTTGGTACATCTGTGCGGAGACTTCATGCCAGACTTGTGTCAACTCGTCCGTCGCGGATTGGATCTCGGCGTGGTTGTTTGCCTCTAATGCCTGCTTGACGCGCGCAACAGCAGCATTGACCTTCTCCTTAGAAGCATCATCTACCTTGTCGCCGAACTCGCTCAGGTTTTTCTCGGTCTCGTAAACCATAGAATCGGCACGGTTGCGCGCCTCAACTTCCTCGCGTTTCTGCTTATCCTCTTCCGCGTGTGCTTCGGCATCTTTCACCATCTGATCGATTTCGGCATCGGAGAGTCCAGAGGATGCGGTAATGGTAATTTTTTGCTCCTTGCCGGTCGCTGTATCTTTGGCAGATACATTGAGGATCCCGTTTGCGTCAATATCAAACGCTACTTCGATTTGCGGTACACCTCTCGGTGCGGGTGGCAATTCACCCAATCGGAAACGTCCGATGGTCTTATTGTAAACCGCCTGTTCCCGCTCGCCTTGGAGGACATGCACATCCACCGAGGTCTGATTGTCCTCAGGCGTCGTGAAGGTATTCGACTTCTTGGTCGGAATCGTTGTGTTCTTGTCAATCAACCGCGTGAACATTCCGCCGAGTGTCTCAACCCCAAGCGAAAGGGGTGTGACATCCAATAAGAGAATATCTTTGACCTCTTCATCACCTGCGAGGACCCCGCCCTGAATAGCAGCACCAATTGCGACGACTTCATCTGGATTGACCCCTTTGTGGGGTTCTCTGCCGAAGAGTTGCTCAACGGCTTCCTGTACTTTGGGCATCCGCGTCTGTCCACCAACAAGGATGACTTCTTCAATGTCAGAGGGTTGCATCTCAGCATCGGCGAGTGCCTGTCGGCACGGCTCAAGCGAACGTTGGACGAGGCTATCCGTAATCTGTTCGAGTTTTGCGCGTGTGAGCGTTAAGTTCAGGTGCTTCGGACCGCTGGCATCAACGGTGATAAACGGCAAATTAATATCTGTCTGCAGCGTGCTGGAGAGCTCGCATTTTGCGGTTTCTGCCGCCTCTTTCAAGCGTTGCAACGCCATCTGGTCATTGCGTAGATCAATCCCTTGACTACTGAGGAATTCCTGCGCCATCCAGTCAATAACCGTTTGGTCGAAGTCGTCTCCACCAAGATGTGTGTCGCCATTTGTGCTTTTCACCTCAAAGACACCGTCACCAATTTCGAGAATAGAGATGTCAAAAGTGCCGCCTCCGAGGTCATAGACAGCAATTTTCTTGTCGCCTTCATTTTGTAATCCGTAGGCGAGTGATGCAGCGGTCGGTTCATTGATAATCCGCTCGACTTCTAACCCCGCGATCTTGCCAGCGTCCGCTGTCGCCTGACGTTGGGAATCGTTAAAGTAGGCAGGCACCGTGATAACCGCTTTCGTGACTTCCTCTCCGAGATATGCCTCGGCAGTCTCCTTCATTTTCCGTAAAACCATAGCGGAGATTTCCGGCGGTGTGTAATCTTTACCTTCAATATTTACGGCAACGTCGCCATCTTTATCGGCTTTTAATTCATAAGGGACGCGGGAAGCATCGTCACCAATCTCGTTAAATTTCCGTCCCATGAACCTTTTAATCGAAAAGATTGTATTTTGAGGGTTCGTGATCGCTTGTCTTTTAGCAACTTGTCCAACCGGACGCTCCCCTTCTTTAGTAAATCCAACGACCGAGGGGGTCGTTCGATTTCCCTCAGTGTTTTCGATCACCTTAGCATCGCCGCTCTCTAAAACAGCCACGCATGAATTTGTGGTTCCTAAATCAATTCCAATGACCTTACTCATTCTTTATTTCTCCTCTGCGTAAACAATTTCAAAGTTATCATCCTCTTCATTTTCAAAACTCTGGGCTTTAGTCCAGAGATGTAGAAAATGCGAATTATCTTGATTAAAATTTGTGTTTGTGATAGAATGCATGTATCTGTAGGTTGGAATGTGTAAACTTTGGCATCTCTGCTATTGGTCCCAACCCCCTTTTACACAGGTTGTGCAGATGCAGAAAACCACAGACACTGCGAAAATAGACTCGCTGTTCCAACTTGAAACAGAGTTGTAACACCCAATAGGGATTTTAGAGTCGCTTTTGAAGCAGGATATACCTGCCAAGTATCTGGAAATGTTGCGAGATACATATATTTCCCGTAGAGTGC
>PYJC01000053.1:0-139 GCA_003635255.1 Candidatus Poribacteria bacterium
ACGGACCTCTACGTGACGAACTACGGAACGAATGTCCTCTATCGCAACAACGGCAACGGCACTTTTACAGATATTACTGAATCCGCTGGTGTCGGTGGAAATCAGTTTAGTAGCGGTTGTGCCTTTGTAGACCTTGATG
>PYJC01000053.1:159-32344 GCA_003635255.1 Candidatus Poribacteria bacterium
TCAATGGTCTCTGAGATTTTTCTGCCTGCTCCCTTTATGGAACCCTTAGGCGAAAAAGACATCGGACCCCTGTATGAAATGCGTCTGTACACCTATCCAGCAGAAGGCATGCCGCAAGTGCTGGAGGCGTGGGGCGCGGCTATCCCTGAGCGCGTGAAGTTCTCACCGTTGGCAGGCTGCTGGTACTCGGAATACGGTGGTGTCAACAATTTTATCCATATATGGGCATATAAGAGTTTTGAAGAACGCGCCCGGATCCGAGCAGAGACACGAGAGAAAGGTGTCTGGCCCCCCAAAGGCTCTGTCAGACCCATCACACAGGAAAGCAAACTCCTACTCCCCGCCCCTTTTTCACCGATGCAGTAATTTGATTCCGCAACAATGCTGCTACGAACTTCCAAGGGCTGTCTGAAAAAGGGTTTGACATAAGTTTCTGAATGTGCTACGGTATTAGAAGTTAATCCTTCGCATAAAAGATAACCACGCTAATCATATCAAGGAAACTATATGGCACGTTCAAAACAGTCCGACCTGTCAATGATGGAGCTCTACAAACAGATAAAAAAACAGCACGAAGATGCGATCCTCCTGTGCCGGGTCGGTGATTTTTATGAAGCCTTCTTTGAAGACGCGGAACTCATCGCACGCCTCCTTGAGATCGCCTTGACAACAAGAAGCCATAAAAATCAGAAATCTCCGCCACCACCGATGGCGGGAATCCCTCACCACGCCCTCGACTCCTATCTCTACAAACTCGTCAAAGCTGGACATAAGGTCGCTATTCTCGAGCAGACCGAGGACGCAAAAGTCGCACGCGATGAAAACCGGCTCGTCAAACGCGATGTCGTCCGGATCGTCACACCCGGCACCGTGACCGATCCGAAAGTGCTTGAACATAAACAGAACAATTACCTCATCTCAATCTATCCGAACAAAGATGTCTACGGTGTCGCCGTGGCGGATCTCTCTACAGGCGAATTTCTGGTAACCGAACTCACGGACCCCTCACGTCTCTGGGCAGAGGTCCACCGCTTTTCCCCGAAAGAGTGCCTCTTCTCCGAATCCTTTGAAGACGCGGAGATGTTTGACCGCCTCAAGACCGAACTCAAAGCGACGGTCAATCATCTGCCCGATTGGCGGTTTGACTTTGATACCGCACGAACCGAACTCCTCCAACATTTCCAAACGATTTCACTCGACGGATTCGGGTGTGAACATCTTCCCACAGCGATCTCTGCTGCCGGTGCCCTCATCTACTACCTAAACGAGACACAGAAACAGGAAGTCGAACACATCGTCTCCCTCCACACCTATACACTCTCGGATTTTATGGTACTGGATGCCGATACGCAGCGCAACCTCGAACTCACGACCTCTATTCGCGACGGTTCCACAAAAGGCACGCTCCTCGAAGTCCTCGATCAGACAGTGACATCAATGGGCGGTAGAAGGATACGCCAATGCCTCTTGCAACCGCTGCTCGATGAAAAAGAGATTGAGGAACGGCTTAGCGCGGTTGACGAACTCAAAACCCAGATTAGCCTACAAGAAGAACTGCGCGAGGCACTCGGACAGATGTACGATATTGAACGGCTCATTTCGCGGATCAGTCTCGGTTCTGTCAACGGACGCGATCTGCATTCGCTCAAGGACTCATTGCGCCTGATTCCCAATGTTAAAGCGCAACTCCAAAACTGCAATAGTCCACTGTTGGTATCTCTCGATGAGACCTTGGATCCGCTACCAGCGTTAGCCGAACTGATTGAAAACGGCATCCATCCGAACCCACCCGTAACGATTCGCGAAGGCGGTGTAATCTGTGACGGCTATAACGAGGAACTCGACGAACTTCGGCAAATCGTGGGAGAAGGAAAAGACTGGATCGCCGCTATGGAAGCAGAGGAGCGCAAACGCAGCGGTATCCAATCCTTGAAGATCGGATTCAATCAGGTCTTCGGTTACTATATCGACGTGACGAAACCGAATCTCGACATGGTGCCTGAACACTATATCCGTAAACAGACGCTTCGGAACTCTGAACGGTTCATCACACCTGAACTCAAGGAGCAGGAGGCGAAAGTCCTTAATGCCGAGGATCGGATCCAAACGCTGGAGTATGAACTTTTCTGCCAAATCCGTGATGAGGTATCGAAGTACACGGAAGCCATCCAGAAAATCGGAGCCGCACTCGCAATGGTTGATGTTCTCGCCAATTTCGCGTATGTTGCATCGAAATACAACTACGTGAAACCGACAGTCGCATCCGTAGACGAAATCGTTATCCGAGACGGTAGACATCCGGTCGTCGAGCAGCTATTTACACAAGAGGGTTTTGTCCCCAACGACACGCTACTCAACTGCGACGACGAGCAGTTGCATATCATCACAGGACCGAACATGAGCGGTAAAAGCACCTATCTACGTCAAACGGCACTCATCGTTTTGATGGCACAGATTGGGTGTTTCGTGCCTGCTTCCGCTGCGAAGATCGGATTAGTTGACCGGATTTTCACACGCGTCGGTGCTTCAGACAACCTCGTCATGGGACAGAGTACGTTCCTCGTTGAGATGAACGAAACGGCGAATATCCTCAACAATGCTACTCGCAACAGTCTCGTTATTTTTGACGAAGTTGGTCGCGGCACGAGCACGTTTGATGGACTCAGTATCGCATGGGCGGTTTCAGAGTATCTCTTAGATGAAAAACGGATGGGTGCGAAAACGCTCTTTGCGACGCATTATCACGAGTTAGTGGAACTCGCCAGTAAATATAAACGCGCGAAGAACTACAACGTCGCTGTCCATGAAGATGGGCAGAAGGTGACATTTCTCCGAAAAGTTGTTCCGGGTGGTGCAGACCAGAGTTACGGTATCCACGTCGCACGACTCGCCGGGCTACCCCAAGCCGTGATTACACGCGCACAGCAGATACTTGAGGTACTTGAACAACACAATCTCAGTATTGAGGCGGACGGTGCAACGGGAGAACCGCCGAAAGCGCATCCGACAATGCCGAAACCCCGCCGTCGCGTTTCTCGAAAAGCGATACAAAGCGATTCGCTTCAGATGGCACTCTTTAC
Organism: Candidatus Poribacteria bacterium; assembly: GCA_003635255.1. Lineage (GTDB taxonomy): Bacteria > Poribacteria > WGA-4E > WGA-4E > WGA-3G > WGA-3G. The sequence continues at coordinate 3,240 of PYJC01000053.1, forward strand.
ACCGAAGACGCATCCACTCGTCGAAGAGATTCGACGTTTGGAACTCACGCAGGTGACACCTTTAGACGCGGTAAATATCCTTTATGATTTGAAAGCAAAAGCGGAGGGATCTGAAGGTTAGGCGGCAGCGATGCAATCCCCTTCTAACGCACCTAAGGTGACGCGCTGAATCTGATTGATTGCACTCTCTGGGGCATCTACGAGGACACGGAGATAGTTGTCCGTGAAACCGGCGAGGTGGTTGTTTTCGCCTTCTCTACTCGCTTCGATCAACACCTCTTTCTGTTTCCCAAGCATCCCTTGCCGAAACGCAGTATTGAGACGTTCACCGAGGGCAATCATCGCTTGGCTGCGCGCAGCAGAGATGTGCGGTGATACCTGATCCGGGTAGGTCGCCGCAGGTGTGCCTTTACGGGGTGAGTAGCGGAACACATGCAATTGGCTGAAACCGATCTCTTCAACGAATTGGCACGATTCTTCAAAGTGTGCATCCGTTTCACCGGGGAATCCTACCATAATATCGGTAGTAATCCCGACATCGGCACCGAAGACGCGTCGTAAGTTCTCAACGAGATGTGCAAACGCTGCTGTGGTATACCGCCGACGCATCCGTTGCAACACCGCATCCGAACCGGCTTGGAGTGGCAAATGAAAGTGAGGCATACATTTCGGTAACACCCCCATCCGTTCACCAAGTGTATCAGGAAAATACATCGGTTCAATCGAGCTGAAACGGATCCGTTCGATACCTTCAATGTCGTGAATGTGCTCTAAAATGTCGGCAATGTCCTTGTCTCTACCGGTATCCACACCGTAGGCACCCAGATGTACGCCGGTGATGACCACTTCTTTGATACCGCTGTCAGCGATACGATGTGCTTCGTCGGTGATGTCGTCGAGCGGACGGCTTGTCATCCGACCGCGGACGTAGGGGATGATACAGTAGGTGCAAAAAGCACTGCAGCCATCTTGCACTTTGATGAGTGCGCGTGTACGTTTACCAGCATCGCTAACGCCCTTGCTGAAGCGTGCGTGTTCACGGATAGCATCGTGCTGCACTGGCGCAATGGCAAGAAGCGGGTTTGGTGTAGGAGGCACGTCTGCTGTAGGTGATGGTATTTCAGCGTTTAATATGTCCAAATAGTCCTGAAAATCCGCCTTTTCTCGGTTACCGAAAACGAATGTTACACCCGGTATCTTTTCAATCGCTTCGCGGTCGCTTTCAGCATAGCAGCCTGTGACAAGCACTTTCGCGTTCGGATGCTGTCGAATTGCTCTCCGAATCGCTTGCCGTGCCTTCTGATCGGCGACGTTTGTTACGGTGCATGTATTGATGAGATAGAGGTCTGTCTGTTGCCCCGACATCTCTTCGTCAACGAGGGTATATCCGTTGCATTGGAGTGTCTCGCGCATGGATTGCGTATCGTATTGATTGGCTTTACATCCCATCGTAATCAGTTTTGCAGTCTTCATGGGTCTTTCAAAAGGGTGCTTGGTTGATGAAGTTTTCGGATTCATGCTTCGCTGGCAAGGTTTCTAACTCCGTTTATTTCCAAGTAAATATTATACCCAGTTTTCACTTGAATTGCAAATAAGATAGTCTTCATCGTAGGTTGGGTAGAACGGACAGCACAAAGATGCCAATAAATCAAAGAGAACTGATGTTGATCCATATACCTTTAATCGCCAAGAGACTGAGTGAAACCCAACGTTTTTCTATTCGTATTCAGGATATAGGGGTCTCTCTTGTAGGAGCGAGCTGTGCTCGCGACACTGACTGACTGCTGAAGGCTGATAGCCGATTGCGTTCTGCTGTAGGGGCGAACTGTGCTCGCGACGCATATTAGAGTTTTGATAAAAGGGGACTTGGAAGATAGGCGGGCACGGAGACCCGCCTCACAGAGAGGTTTATGATAATTCAACGGCTTTGCCGGTACGTGCACATTCATAGATAGCCATGTTGAGCGCGACAGAGCGTCTACCTTCATAGCCGTCAACTGCCGGTGCTGCGCCATCGTTGATGACACGGAGTGCGTCTTCAATCACACTACCCGGATAAGGCGGGAGTTCAATTTCGGGTTCATCATCATCGACGAACTGCCACATCTCAGGTCCGAGACCGACGATGCCTTTTTCGCCGTGGATGTGGATCATCGAAACGCTGCTGCCGGGGAATGTTGTCGTTGTCAGGACGTGTCCCAGCGCACCATTCTCAAATTCAAGAATCGCCGAGGTCATGTCCTCAGTTTCACAATTTTCGTGATCGTAGACATCAAAATGTGCACCGATGACGCGTTTGACGGGACCCATGAACCAGAGCATGAGGTCGATATAATGCACACCTTGGTTCATGATGGAGCCGCCACCGTCAAGTTCCCATGTGCCGTGCCAACCGACGTAGTAGCTATCGGGACGCTTCCATTTCATACGGAGTTCGCACAACAGTGGTCTTCCGAGCGCACCTGTTTCGAGTACCTGCTGGATCCGGCGATTATGCGTACCGTAGCGTTCACCGAAGTCTACAAGCAGTTTGACATCGTTGTCTTCGCATGTTTTAATGAGGGAGTTGCAATTTTCGACACTAACATCCATCGGTTTGGTGGTGATGACGTGTTTACCGCGGCGAGCCGCTTCCTCTCCGAATTTACCGTGCAGACCGCTTGGGGTCATAATCATTCCCACATCAATGTCGTCGCGATCGAACATCTCAAGCGCATCGTCGTGGCTTTCGCAGCCGAAACGTTCTTCAGCCGTTTTGCGCCGTTCTTCGACAAGATCTGCCACAGCGACGAGTTCGGCACCGTCTGTTTCGTGAATCACATTGGATCGGTTCATACCCATACCTAAACCGACAACGCCAAAACGTAGATTATTAGCCATTTAGAATTTCTCCTTTTTTATAAGTTTGCCTCGCAGCGAGAGTTATCGGTTATCGGTTATCAGTTAAGAGCCGTATTTATCATAGCGCATCTTTCCTCTGCGGGATGCCGAATGTGGGTAAGCTGTTAAAATCCCAATTCCTAACCGATAACTACTGAAAACTGATGACTGATGACCATTATAGCACATACATAGACGAGGCGTTACAAAAAATTGAAAATACCGATGCTCCGTTTCACCTTTTTTCTCTTTATCCTCCACGCGATTGCACAGCCCGCACCTTCACAAAACCAATCCGTGCGATTCATTGATGTTACGGCGCAGCTGGGTATCGAATTTATCCATACCAACGGCGAGAGTGGACGGAAATACTTTATTGAACCCATCGGTAGTGGCGTTGCTCTTTTCGATTTTGACGATGACGCGGATTTAGATCTCTATCTCATCAACGGGGGTGACTTACCCGGACGCACTTCGCCAGTCCCACCAACAAACCGCCTCTATCGCAATGATGGCGATACCTTTACCGATGTAACAATGGAAGCATCCGTCGGCAATACAGGCTACGGATTGGGATGCTGCGTCGGTGATTACGACAACGACGGTTTCACGGACCTCTATGTGACGAACTACGGAACGAATGTCCTCTATCGCAACAACGGCGACGGCACTTTTACAGATATTACCGAGTCCGCCGGAGTCGGTGGAAATCAGTTTAGTAGCGGCTGTGCCTTTGTAGACCTTGATGCCGACGGTTATCTGGATCTTTATGTCGTCAACTACGTTCAATTCGATCCGAAGACAAATCCGGAATGTACGCGTCAAGGCGTTCGGACGTATTGCACGCCGGAAGCACTACAAGGTGCTGGGGATATCCTCTATCGCAACAACGACGACGGCACTTTCACAGATATAACAGCGGAGGCAGGCATCAGTGGTGCTGACGGAAAAGGGTTAGGTGTTGTCTGCGGTGATATGGACAACGATGGCGATATAGATATCTTCGTTGCCAACGATACCACACCGAATTTCCTCTATCGAAATGACAGCGATACTACTATTAAAATGACGGAGGATGCACTTTTCGCAGGTGTTGCGCTCAGCGAGGAGGGGCGTGCCTATAGCGGGATGGGTGCGAACCTCGGCGATTTCGACAACGACGGTTATCTTGATATCGTGATTACAAACTTTCAGGATCAGACGAATAGCCTGTACCACAACGCACAGAATGGATTTTTCAACGAGGTGAGTTTCGCCAGAGGCATCGGCGAGAAGAGTCTCCGTTATTTGGCGTGGGGTGTCGATTTCGTCGATTTTAACAATGACGGCTGGTTGGATCTGTTCGTTGCCAACGGGCATTTAGACGATAATGTCGCCGAGATTGACCCGATTGGCACGTACGCACAACCGAATCAACTTTTTCTGAGTAACCGCGGTATCAATTTTTCGGAGAATCCTGATGCGGCAATAGCAGGACAAAAGGTGAGTCGCGGCACCGCATTCGGCGATATAGACAACGATGGCGATATAGATATTGTTGTCTCTAACCTCAAAGATACACCGACTGTTTTACGGAATGACAGCACCAACACGACAAGATGGTTGCATATCAAACTCATCGGCACGCACTGTAACCGTGATGCGATTGGTGCCCGGGTAACCGTTGTTTCAGGCGATTTGACGCAGATCCGTGAAGTCAAAAGCGGTTCGGGGTATATCAGTCAGAACGATCTCCGTCTACATTTTGGATTGGGCGATGCGACACAGGTTGATACCCTAACCGTGCGATGGCTCTGCGGCAAAGTTCAAACCCTACAGAACATTGAAACGAATCAGGTGCTTGTTATTTCGGAGGAATAGGACGTCTCCTATGGTGTGGCGTAATCGTCTGGATTGTCCTTCCGCCAGTTCGGGAGATACCCTTCTTTGTGTCCGAAGCCGTAAGAGGGACCGATTTGGTTCACGCTCGACCAGGGCCACGCCTGTCCGCCGATAAGACGGAATTCATCACCTTTACCGCATAACCAATAGAACATATGCGCCACGTATCTTGCAACGCCGTGTCCGCCATATTCCGCAGACTGGAAGTCAAATTCTGGTTCTTCCTTCCAATCCCGTGTCGGTGGCACTGTCCGCCAATAACTGTATTTCAACATGTGGCGCAATCCTTCCGCACTGGATTCACCCCGACGATGAAGGATGCTCTGTGAATGGATAACAAAAGAACCCGCGGGTCCCTCGCTTGAAACGCCTTTCTCGGCTATATCTCGATTTGTTGAGCGGATATGTGAACCGGGTAGAAGTTCTGTCGGTCCCATTTCCAACGGTGTATCCTGTGGGAAATAGAAGACCTCAACGAAATTGGTTTCAGGTCCAAAGACGTGATCGGCATCGTGGTGCCATCCTTGTGCAGGCATCGGACACTCGACACGGTGGTTGCTTACCAATACAGGCAACCCGACATTCTTACCAAGTAGTGAACGCAATGCTCCGGCGAGTTCACGATTTAGTAGCACATGCTCAATATACCAGTCCTCCAACATAATGGAACTCGGTTCATGCGTATCCCGCATGCGTTCTAAATCGGCGTGCGTCATACCTGGCGGCATAAAACACGGATTTATCGGTAAATCGCCGTTGAGATAATCACACGTCCGCTGGTTAATCTCATCCGGGACAACGCCTTGAAGTTGCAAATAGCCGTCTCTGCAATACTGCACTACCTGTGAATCAGTAAGTGTTGGTTCACAATCAAAGGTGCGGTTTACTTCATCATATTTCATTTTAGAAACTCCAATTTTCCCTTTCCATAAATCCTTGCATATTTGTCCAGTCCACATCAAAATGCTGGCAAATGTTTGGAATTTTTGCAGCGCGCGGTCTTAGCCATTAACGGAGTGCCCTTCTCAATAGGCAGTCTTCCAACTGAGGTAAATGTTTAACCTTCACGTTCAGATGTTCTGCAAGTTGTTCAACGGAACAACGACCGTCATGGTATTTTCCAAACGCGAGTTCCATAAATCTGTAACCCAGATATGTTGCACGAGTATTGTAATAACTCCCACCACCTGGGCTCGTCTTATCTGTTCTCTTTTCTTTGTAACGTTTGTAATCCTCAGTCCATTGATCTATCTTTTCCCAATAATACTCCTGTGTAAGAATGCCTTTTTTCACTAACTTTAGTAAGATCACAGGTCTGCTCACCTTATAGTAATTTGCCAATTCTTCTATGATTTTATCGTCGTAGTTAGCAAAATTAAGATGGGTTTCAAAATCGTTTGATGGCACCAAGAACTCGCCAGCAAATCGGTCACAAAAATCTTCAATTTCCTGAGTGGTACCACTACGAAAAATATGACGATGGAAATCATCGCTCCGTGTAATACCATTTTCATCAAGTAAAAGATGTGCTAACTCATGAAAGAGTGAAAAAATCTGTCTTACGGGTGCCCTACTATTATTTAGATAGATTACTGGAAATTCCTCATGAACAAGGCAAAAACCGTCAACAGAATCGTCTTGAAACGCGTCCTTAAAAACAAAAATGCCTGCATCTTCAATACAATCCCGCCATTTTTCAAGTGCTGTCCCAGGGGTGTTCCAACCCGCTTGTGTGGTAACATCCACGTTCAAACACGCTCGGGCTAGCTGCGCTAATTCCATCGCCGAATCATTAGGGCGTGCCTGAAGATCACGAAAGATCTTCATCTTCGCTGGATTCGTGCCTGCATTCAATTCCATTAAGGAAAGCTGCCGGGCATAAGCCTCCCGCAACAAAATGTGGATGTGTGGTTCCAACGACGTATTATCAGAACTTCGTAACGCAAGATTCTCAGCTATATTCGGTTCATCGGGAGGCTCTGAGAAGAAGAAAAGGGCTATGGGACGCTCGTACTTGTCCGCTAATTTCTCAAGTTGAACATAAGTCAGCGCGCGTTCCCCCGATTCCCAATCATTAACAATTGAGGCATCTTCTTTCAAAGCCGCGGCAATTCTTTCTACAGTGTAACCGGAACGTTCGCGCGCCCATTTGAGGATGTCGGGGTTAATCCCATTAATATGTTTAGCCATGACGGGAATCTCAATATCTTAGACAGGGAATCTCGTGAGGTAAATTGATTCAGCCTTGAGTTTCATTATGCGTTAATAAACAACACTACCTTGATATATGATAACATTAATAAAGGATCTGTGTCAAATGTACAGTGAATTAGGAATTATTTTTCCATTCTAAAGACACCGATTCTGAAGCCGTAACGCTTGTAAAAAGCAACGGCATCTTCATTGTGAGCGAGTACGTCCAATCTAACTTTTTTATCTATCCATACGTTTTCATAAAGCCAATCGAGCAACTGCGTAGCGATACCCTTTCGCCGATGCGCTCTGTCCACATACAACTGCCGCATATAGTAGTATCCACCCTCATCTCTGTATAGGCAATACGCGACGATATTTCCGTTCTCCTTCGCCAGATAGCAGATATAGTCGGTTGCCAACCATTCTCGCATCCGTGCGGTGAGTTCGGTTATGTTCATCGGATTGGGATGCTGTTCGTCCTCAATGAGGCACTTGTTCAACTCAGCAAGCCTTTTAACATCATTCAATTCTGCTTTAACGATTTCCATTGCCGTGCTAACCTGATTATGTTAACGTCACATTCTTCTGTTTGACGAGTTCCTTCTCTTCCCATTCTGATCCGTAAGCCGCCAACGCTTTCGTCTCTGGAGAGAGTCTTGCCATCACTTCTGGTGGGAAGACTTCTCGCATCCCGCGCTCATCCTGAAAAAATTGGGTCTTATACCGCAAAATCAAGAACCGCCGATCGCGATTTTTGGGTTTCCATACCAGCACACCGTGCGTCAACATTTCGGTGATAATCACGACATCTCCTGCTTTCGGTGTCACATTGACAATGGCTGGATGGAGTGGAGCATCTGGATTGTCGGGTTCAGCGAAAAACAGGTTTTCAGGACGCTTAAAATTGCGTTTATGAGAACCCGGCAAAATTATTAAACCGCCATCTCCCGGATAGACATCCGTGAAATAGAAGAAAACAACGATGTCGTTTGTGAAGATCCGATCGTTTTTGACTTCATACCGTCGCGTCCATCGGAAACCCTCACCCGCACAATGGAGCGGTGTCATCTCTTGGCGTTCGTGCGTATTGACAACGAGCGACCCGCGATTGAAACGGGGTTTATTAAAGGTTAGTTCTTTAATGATGGGCCATGTGGTAGGGTGGAGCGTCAACGCTTCGAGCGATTTATCCGCTGAAAACCCGTTTGAAAAACCTTCACCACCTCGACTAATTCCAGGAGGCAATTCATCTGGTGCTGCCTGCACAAGCCGTTCAATGGCTGCTTGCGCGTTACTAAGTTCTTCCGGTGTTAGGACATTCTTTAAATGGAGGTAGCCGCGTAGGTCAAGGAGGTATTTCTGTTTCGGTGTCATGCCTGTTCCTCAAGCGAGATAAGGTTATTTGCTCTTGCTAAACATGATATAAAGATTTGCTTTAAAGTTCAAGATAATTTATAATATAGTAAGACCCGTAATTGCCTATACACTCACAAAATGGCGAGGATACTAGGGGAAATACCCAAGCAAAAACTCCCTCGCCAGCGGTGGTAGGGAGTTTGTTCCCTGATAAACTGTAAACTTATTTTCAGATTTTACTATATTAGTAGAGACATTCACTTCGCCATAATCTCAATTTTCACCCAAAATTTCTTCTAATGCCTGCTAAAGACATCTATCATGACACAGTCGAGAACGCCTTGGTCGCTGAAACTGATTATCTTCAATAAAACTGAGGAAGTAATCGTCAAATGGAACACGTAGAAAAGTATCGCGAAATTGTATTGAAAGTCCTTCGTGAGCATACAGAGATACCACCTGCTTACAGTGATACAAAGGAGGACGTTATGTTTAAGCGAACAATCCGGCTTGTCTATAGTTCCTTAACACTGAATTTGATACTCATAGTTGGCTTGATAATGTTTTCTCATACTGGCCATACTGCAGAACCCGAAGTTTGGTTTTCGTTCACAGGAAATAAAGTGAAAGTCGCTGAAGATGCCAGTGGAAATGGAAATAATGGTAGGATTGTGGGTGGTGCAAAGCGTGTCCCAAGTAAAAAAGGACCGTACGGGATGGGCATAGAACTCAGCGATAGCGTGAAACAGTACATTGAATTTGATTACTTAATGACCGATCCCGGCACCGTTTTATTCTGGTTTAAGCCTTATTGGAATGGTGAGGACGCTGGGACCTTTAGGTTATTCGATGCCAATAATGCGGACGTCTTCTTGTCCATTGGAAAAGGTGCCACCATCCGGGAACGGGAATATGAGTTCCACTTCGCCGTAGAGGATGCACGGGAATCAGATTATTATCTGGCCGCTCAGGCCGCTGACGTTATTAAAAAAGATACGTGGATGCACATAGCAGCAACTTGGGATTTCGGTGGTGATGCATTCTTCTACATTAACGGCGAGGAGATCGATACACGGAACGAGTTCGCGGGATTTCCTGAATTTCATGAATCCCCAAGAATCGGAGGAAATAACATATTTAAGTACAGACCCACTACGTCAGGTGCTCACGGCGTTATTGATGAATTCGCCATTTACAGCGAAGCTTTATCCCAAAAAGACATCCAAAGAGACATGGAATTTCTCGTTTCTGATGTGAAGCCCGAAGGTAAACTCGCCGTTACTTGGGGACGGATAAAGAGTGAGTGATCGCAATCTACAGGCTAATGCTCGGCGTGCGATTCATCTCGCTGCCATAGCAGCTAATCGCTGGTGCCGCGTGGTCATCGGACACAATGAGGAGTATATTGGGTCTATGTGTCGTTGACATCGCCTACTCCCAAGGTTTGAGAATAATTTTGGAACTTTCGTGAGATGCAGAAGTTTCAAATGCCGCTTGGATCTCACTCATTGGATAAACATTGCTGATGAGCAGATCAAGGAGCGGTGAACCTTCAATAACCTTCATCAATCCGGGGAATTGGTTAAGGTTATAGTGCCAAGCACCAGCGAGGCGTAAGCCTTTGCCGATGAGATCCGGACTGACATGAATAACCGTGTCGTTTCTGCCGCTCTGACCGACGAACGCAATTGTGCCGCGCCGACGCGTCGCGTCAATGCAGAGTCGGTGTGCGTGAACGCTTCCTGAGCAATCCAGTGCGAAGTCAACACCGCGTCCGTTCGTTGTGAGATCGCGAATCTGATCGACGGCATCTTCATCGGTCGGATTGATAACCGCTTCAACGCCCATCTGTTTCGCACGTTCAGCGCGCCACGGAATCAACTCCGCTGCGATGACTTTCGCGCCGCGGAACCGAGCGTTGGTAATCGCACCGAAACCCACAGGACCTATGCCAGTGATGAGCACAGTATGTGTCGCATTGAGACCCATCTCGTCAAAGGCTCGGTACGATGGACCCAAAGCACAACACGCAAGCGAGGCGTGTTCGTAAGAAACGTCATCTGGAATCTTTGGGAGTAGCCAAGACGGCTTCAGAATATACTGTGCCATCGTCGCACTGCCATAACGGGATCCGACGAATTCCTGAAAATTATAGTTGTTTTCGCAGTGGATGTAATCTCCGTCGGTGCAAAGTACACATTTCCCGCAAGGATATTGTGGCATCACAACCACCCGATCACCGACCTCTACTTTTCCGGGTTGTGCGGTGTCCACAACTTCACCAGCCGCTTCGTGTCCCATCCCATCGGTTTTGCTTCCATGTTCAAAAGCGTGGTACTCGGTACACATCGGGGATGCGTGGATTTTCACAACTACCCAATCCTCTTTTGGTGTTGGATCTGGTGCGTCAACCAGGCCTGCTTGCCGTTCACCTAAAATCGCTGCTACCTTCATAATCGCGCCTCACTACTGCTAAAGATATATGGATATTTTGGTTAAATCTTCGCACATTTTAGCACAGGTCGCTCCATAAAGCAAATTGTAGCATGGTACTTTTTTTGACTGTTTTCGTCAAATATGTTACCATATAATTGATTGATACCGGACTTACCAATGATCAAGAGGAAATCGCTAATTCTTGCATTATTATTTCGTCAAAACCTTCTCATTTTTATTTTTGTGTGCCTATGAATACTAAATACGCCACATACACTGTGTTAATAACGCTCCTTATCGCGACAGGTCTCGTAAGCGGTTGTGAAAGGGTTCAGACGCAGGTTATTACTACGGAGCCTGTCGAAAACCTCGCAATAGCCGTTATTTCGGAGAAAGATGGCAGCGGCCTGACAGGCAAAGCCACATTCTCGGACATGGATGGATTGGTTCACGTTAGGATTGAGATTCAAAACGCGACGCCCGGTTTGCACGCAGCGCATCTCCATATAGGCAGCTGCACCGACGTGGGCCCCCATTGGCATCCTATGGGAGTTCCAGCAGGCACAATCGGTGTACCCGTCGCCGAAGCGACACCCGATATGCCGCCCATCGGTGTCGGTGAGATTGGTAACATCCCTGTCGGTAAAGACGGTACAGGGATTTTAGAGTTTACAACACCGCTCTGGTCGCTTGGTGGCGACCCAAACACCGACATTCTCGGAAAACTGCTGCTTATCCATGAAACAGGCGATACCTTTCAAACTAATCCGCACGCCCATCATACTGCGATGGAGATGTCAGATATGTCTACGCCACATGCAGGCGCAGGTGCACATACCCATAACATGGGACAGATGCCGATGGAAACGGAAATGGTCGAAACCACGCATACTTGTACGTTGACAGTACTCGGTCAGCAGATCGACTTAGAATTGGAACACCATCTTTCGGGTCAGGTAGTGGATCCGCATAGTCATGATCCGTTGGAGTTACTACTTAAATGTTTCTTTACGTCTGAGCAACTACTGGATATTGCGTTTTTGTCTGTGATTCAGCTGACAGAATCGCCAGCGTACCAAGCGTTTTTGGAAAGTGAACCCGATAGTTTAGCTGCCTATCACGACTTTTTTCTGTTTAACGGCGCGCCTATCGATCCTGATTTCTTCACAAACCAATATCTGCGGGCCTTCCCCACCGGTACGCCTGAGGAATTTGAGCAGGAGATGCGGATGCGGTTAACGCATCTCTACATCGCATCGGGCATAGATTTTGAAAACTCCGCCGACTTGGTGGGCTACAATCAACTTCTCATCACGTTTCTGGATGCTCGGACGATTGCGTGGATGTTAGGCTATTTCCAAGGGGACGATACGGCGTTTGGTGAGTGGGTTGTTGCGGTGCTTAGAGATGTGCCAGTTAGAATAGGCGGCGGTGCGCGCATCGGTTGCGGTATGATTGCGTTGATGGAATAAGTTGCCGCGATATAATGCCTTAATGACCTATCCCGTAACCGAGTCGGTAGGATTTGTACCCGCTTTTATCTCCCTCCAAATCGCTCTTTGCCAAATTGTCTGGAACATCCATTTCCCACTGTAGGCGCAACGCCTTGTCCCTACACCCAATAAGCCTATGGCGTTCTCAAAATTCTTGAATTAAACACCGTGTTATGCTATCATGCCACAAACCTTCAACGGAGTGAGCGCATGAAAATTAGAGACATACATACAGTCCGAATTAATGTGCCGCCGCGGGACATCAAGCGCACAGAACCCCGACGTGAACCGTGGAGTGCCCACGCCGAAGTCGCGAATCCGATGTCGCGCTACCCGCAATACAAACGCCACCGTTCGAGTTGGATGCCGAAGTGGGATCAGGTCTACGTCAAGGTCACCGCAGAAGATGGGACCTGGGGGATAGGCGAAACCTCGTTCGGGACACCGGTCGCGGCGATCATTGATGAACATTTCGCACCGATGCTGATTGGTGAAAATTGCTTCGCTGTTGAGAAGATTTGGGATATGATGTTCCGTATGTCCAAACCTTACGGTTCACAAGGCTTAACGAGTTGTGCGATCAGCGGGATCGACATCGCCTTATGGGATCTGAACGGCAAAATTAAGAACCAACCCGTCTATGAACTGCTCGGTGGTCCACTGCGTGAGAAGATGTTCGCTTACGCCACAGGTAATGATACCGATTGGCAGTTAGAACTTGGGTTCAAAGCGGTGAAATTGGCGTGTCCGTACGGACCAGCAGACGGTGAATGGGGATTAAAAGAGAACGAAAAACTGGTCGCAAAAACCAGAGAGACGGTCGGTGATGATGTCGAAATTATGCTCGATTGCTACATGGCGTTTGATGTCGATTATACCATCCGCTTGGCACACCGCCTCCGTCCCTATCGTCTGAAGTGGATAGAAGAATTTCTTATTCCAGAAGACATTGACGGTCTGGCGAAGGTCAAAGAGGTGGTCGATTGGGTGAGCCTGGCGAGTGGTGAGCATCACTACACCCGCTTTCCGTTTCAGCAAATTATTGAGAGGCGGTGCTTGGACATCTTGCAACCCGATACGTTCTGGGTCGGTGGTATCACCGAATGCGTCAAAATCTGTCATCTCGCGGATGCCGCAGGGCTTACCGTTATTTTTCACGGTGGCGGTCTCCGTCAATCTGGACTCCATCTCTCTGCCGCGATGCCGAATACACCTTGGGTAGAGTATTACCTCGGCACCCCACCCGGTGTGCCCTTAGCGGAGACGAAATTGTTTGAAGGCGAATCCCTTCCGAAAGATAGTTACATTTCTCCAAATGACGGACCTGGTCTCGGTCTACATATTGAAGAGGCGTGGCTGACACCGAGAAACCCGAGATAATATGCAACGCTGTATCATTTTTTTGCTCTTACTCTGTATCAGTGGTAACACGTCCGCGCAAGTGCTTATTGATTCTGTCATCGCAGTTGTCAATACGGATGCTATTACACGCAGTGAACTCGAAAATGAATTTCGAATCGCCGCCATCATGGGCAAACCCATTGCCAAAACACCAACTGATGCTGAGAAACGTACTGTATTAGGGACCATCGTCAACCGCAAATTCGTCTTACAAGAATCGGATCAGATTGGCGTTGTCGTCGCCGAGCGCGATACTCAGATTGCAGAACAGATTGCTGAGATTCGCGCAAGGTATGCTTCCGAGACAGATTTTCAAAATGCTATGCAACAGTACCAATTAGAAACCGAAACCTTGAAAATGTGGGTCTATGAGCAGCTCATTTACGGTGAATTTTTCCGACGTAAATTCTTCAACGCCATCAATAGTGCGGAGGTCGAAAGATTGACCAAATCATACTATGATAAAAATAAAGAAGAATTTGTTGTGCCGCCCACAGTTACCTTCAACTCACTGCTGATCGTTGTTCCTGATGCTATATCGGAAACGGAAAAGCAGAACACAGAGAACTTGGTACAGAAACTCAGTGAACGTTTACAGAGGGGAGAAACATTTAAGACAGTGCGTAAGGCTTATGAAACGCAATTATCCCTTCAGTTTAATATCCTGACGGCTGAAACAGATACACCGTTGGGAACCGTTGTAACCGAATTGCAAACTTCTGAGCGAAGCGAACTGTTCGTTGTTGCAGAGGGATACCAGATTGTTGAGCACATTCGGAATAACCCCGCTCGCCAAAAGGCGTATTCAGAAGTCAGTGAGGAAATCACAGAGCGGATTCGACAGGAGCAAGCCGAAAAGCAGTTCAAAGCGTGGTTAGATAAAAGAAAAGAAGAGGGAATATGGCATATTTTAGATGATGCGTTCACGCAACCGAAAAACGAGGTGAGGTAACAGATGTCGGATTATTGGGACTCGAATCATCGTGGAAACGGACGATCACACAGGACCCCTCCACCGGTAAGATGGGCGTATTTTGTCGTTGGAATACTTCTATTTGTGTTTGCTGCATCGGTATCAGGAGACATTTTACATACAGATGTAAGTGCCTATCCTGAAACGTTTCAGGAACGGTTGAAAGCGGCACAACAAGCATTTCAAGCCGAACACTGGGAAGACGCGCGCCGTTTATACCGTGCCCTCGCTAAAGAGGCTCCTGAATTATCCGTTGTTTACATCGGTGAAGGGGATGCCGCCGCAAAACTGAAGGACTATCCGGCTGCTATTACTGCCTTTGAGCACGCCTTGAAATGCCTCTCAACAGAACAACAGACCGATATCGCGATCGCTCGCCTGCAATTCATCGTGCAAGCCAAACTCGCCACCGCATATCACCGCAACAAACAACTTGACGAAGCAGATATATGGTTCCAAAAAGCCATCAAAGGTGCAGGTGAAGATGCCCCGGCTGCATGGTATGTTGCTTTAGGACAGATTGAAACCGAGCGTGGGAACTTAGAACAAGCACGTAGATACTACATTGTCGCCGTGCAGCTACATCCAGACACAACCGCTGCTTACAACAATCTCGGACATGTACTTCTCAAACTCAACCGTATTGATGAAGCCGATGCCGTTTTTAGAGAGGCACTCGTCCAAGACGAGACGCTTGCCAGTGCAGCGTTCGGGCGTGGTGAGGTGGGAGTAAAGCGCGGACAACTTGCTGTTGCTCAACGTTTTTATGAGGATGCCATCCAATACGCACCACACGAACCGACATTCCACAAATCGCTCGCAGAGATACTCCGAGATCGCGGGAACGACAAAGCAGCTAAAATCGTCGAAGCCCGTTATCGCCGGACGCTTGCCGAACGCTATCTCCGTCAAGCACATTGGTTTATTGAAAGGAGACAGCCACAGCGTGCGCTAACGCCGCTGCAAAAAGCACTTGACGCGGATGCAACGTTTACACCTGCGTTGAAAGATTACGCCTACGTTCAGATGCAACTCGGCGAATTAGCAGCTGCCAAGCAGACGTATCAGCGCGTACTCACGATAGAACCGACCTCTCGGCAGGCACTTTTGCACCTCGGCATGATAGAAATCGGACTCGGGAACCCGACAAACGCCGAGGCACACTATCTCACACTCATCAAACACGAACCGGATTTTATGGATACCTACGTACAACTTGCAAATCTGCACGAGCGGTCTGGAGACTTGGCAGCTGCCGAGCATGCACTCACGATGGGAATAGAACACGAACCGACGTGGGCACCCGGGTATCTATGGCGCGGAAAGATTTACCAAAAACAGGGCGTATCTGGCATGGCGGAAGCCGATTTCCGTAGTGCAATCCAACTGGCACCGGATGTACCGTTTCCGAAAGAGGCGTTGGCAGCCCTACTCGCAATGGAAAATAGAGAACTTACTGAAGCACTTACCCTCGCTGAGACTGTTGTTAAAAGTGATAGCCGGCCCACACACCGTGCTACGCTTGCCTTTGTCTATTATCGTCTCAACCGTATTTCCGATGCACAACGTGAAATTGAAGACGCTTTTAGGAAGGATCCTAAACACCCGTCCATCCTAAAAATTCGATCGAAAATTCTGAATCCTGATAGGTAATGACGCTTTAATACGATTTTTTTTCTTGAAAATTTAAACAATGTATAGTAACCTTTATATTAAGGTTGTGTATACATGAACCTGGAGAGTTAAATTCTAGAATACAAGGGTTTTGTCGCATAAGCTCGCAACTCTTCGTCAATTCCTATTTCAAACACAGAAAAAGGAGCATTCGTAATGCTTAGATTTCAAATAGCCTTGGCTATTATCTTAGTTGGTTGTGTCGCTTTCGTAGCTTGTGAACGCGGACAACAGATGTTAGACCCCGTCGATATGACGGATACCGGCGATGCCGAACCCATGGACATGATACTGGATATGATAAAAATGGACACGCACAAATCGTGGATGTCTGTTATGCGGCCAGCACCCGTGCCCATGGTAGATGCTACGAGCCCAGCCGAGACTGGCGCAGCACACAATCCAGCCCACGCGACTACCGGTATTACCACCGCCCGGACCTTCTACATCAACGCTATCGGTGTCATGGCGAACAAAGAAGGGACAATGTACCCCGCGGGGACCGTGATCGTCAAGGAAATCATGGATGATACCAACATGTTCGTTGATAAAGTCGCCGTGATGATAAAATCCGACGACGCGATGTATGCGGGCCATAGTGGATGGGTATACAAAAAATATGCTCGTGCCAGTGCAGATGCTGAATATATGCAGGTCAGAGGGTCTAACCTTGAAGATGCAGGTAACGGCTGCCACGGCTGCCACGCCAAAGCCACAAACGACAGTGTCTTTGTGTCACTGATGGACGACGACATGAGCACCAATGGGAACGGTGTGGGTAATGGCAACGGTGCCAGTGCTGGTAATGGTGCAGGTAATAGCAACGGCAACGGTGCCGGTGCTGGTAATAGTGCTGGTAATGGCAACGGTGCCCAGTAGTTTCATCTCATAACGCTTACATAACGTTTATAAGAAACGGATTGGGTACTGCCCTCTGTGGTAGCCAATCCTTTCTTTTTTTAATAGGACTTACGCATTTCGCCTTAAAGTCCCCCTGATAAGGGGGATTTAGGGGGTTTAATGAACGGGAATTCCAACCTTTTGCGTAAGTCCTGTTTAACACATATCGTCTTTCGCATTTTGAGAAAGTAACGGACTTGACTTGAAACACCTAAACCGTTGGAACGTTTAATTTCGTCCTCAAAAAAAATAATTTTGACTTTTTTTGCTAAATGTTTTATTATTGTAAAACAAGATTGTAGTAGTAAGCGGTTGAAGGGTTTGGTTTCTGTATAATACCACTTCACCACTCACACAAAACCCTCTCAAATAGATTGACAACTCTTTGTCAATTAACTTCAAATATGGAGGAAAGAACATTAATGAATCTCAAATTTCAGATAGCATTAATTGCTATTTTGATCGGATGTGTCGCCTTTGTATCTTGTGAACGCGTACAAAAGGTGCTACAACCCCCTGCTGAAGACGTAACCACTGACGACGGCATGACTGATGCTGGCATGACTGACGACAGCATGACCGATGCCGGCATGACTGACGACGGCATGACTGACGACGGCATGACTGACGACGGCACGACTGATGCCGGCACGACCGACGACGGCACGACTGATGCCGGCATGACTGACGACGGCACGACTGATGCCGGCATGGGCGGTAATGGCAATGGTAATGGTAATGGTAACGGCAACGGTAATGGTAATGGCAACGGCAACGGTGGAACCCAATAGTTTCATCTCATAGCATACATAAGAAGGGGACCGGTAACAACATTTAGTTGCTGCCAGTCCCCTCCTTTTTATTGCTGTATCTTAGGCGATAAATGCGCCGCTCTGTGCTGCAAGTGAGACCTTTACAGAATCCTCTGATACTACCACTCGATTTCGATTCAACATATCTTCGGCGGAATTTTGAAATGACGGAATCGGAATATCAATTGTTGCAGAACGTCTACCTATATTCAGTGCAATCACGACAGAATTAGTTTCTAAAGTGCGTAGATACGCATAAGTGCCGTTTTGAACATTTAAGTGGACAACCTCTCGCTTACCCGAAGCGAGCAACGGAAACTGCTTCCTTAATGCTCCCAAACGTTGAAAATAAGTCAACAAATCTTTGTCCTGTTCATCTCCCCATAGCATCGGTAGACGTGCTTCCTCAAAGCGTCCGAGAGGGTTTCGTTGAGAAACACCTACTTCGGTGCCGTTGTAAATTACAGGTGATGTAGAGAGTGTGTATAAGACCAATGCTGCCAACCGAACCTTCGCCTTATCTTCACCTGCCAGATAGAGGATACGCGTCATGTCGTGGTTGTCCAAAAATGCGGGGAGTGAAAAGTCTTTCGGGAAATATGTTTCATGTGCCGCTAAAAACGCTTCAAACTCAAGCAGCGTCGCAGTTTCGAGAGCAAAGGTTCGCCTGAGTGCATCCGCGAGTAAAAAATCGAGGCATCCATCAAAATGCGGAATGTAAGACGCTATCGTTTCCGAATGGCTGACCACCTCACCGAAAAGAAAAGCGTCAGGATTTACGGCTTTACAGGCTTGGCGAAAATCTGCCCAGAATGTATGCGGTGGGCCTGGCGCATAGTCAAGTCGGTAACCGTCAACGCCATTTTCTAACCAATACTGTGCACATTTTAAAAGATAGTCGCTTGCGGATTTATGCTTTAGGTTGAGTTGTGGCATCCCCTTCACGCCAAAAAAACTGGTGTATTCATCGGGCCATCGTTGCCACGTGTACCACGTCCGATACTCGCTGTTTTCGTCATGTCGCGCTTCTTGAAATGTCGGATGCTGATTCGACCAATGATTTGCGACGAAATCCAAGATAACCCGGACATCGCGCTGATGTGCTTTTTCAATCAATTCAACCAGTTCTGCGTTCGTGCCGAACCGGGGTTCAACGGTGTAGTAGTCTGTCGCATCGTAACCGTGATGTGATGGACTTGCGAAGAGTGGTGAGAGCCAGATCGCATTGCATTCGAGCGATCGAATATAGTCAAGTTTCTGAATCACACCGCGGAGTGTTCCACCGAAAAAACCGGAGAGGTTTGTCGGTTTTTTCCACGGCACACCGTCTCCCGGATAGAACCGATCTAAGAAAATATGATAAATAAAGGCATCGCGTACCCACATCGGTATGTCGTAATCGTCGATTGCGACAGCGAATTCGGTTGCTTCCGATAACACGCGCGCTTGATTGTCCGCAAAGACCCATCTGTCCGAACCCACGACGCGTCCACCAATTTTGTAGCGTACGATTGTACCATCTGTTTGCGGTGGGATTTGTCCAGACCAGTGGTGAACATACCGCCATTCCAGGGCATTCCACACCGATTCATCCTGCACGAATTCAAATGCGGACGCCTCCCCATCTACATTCATCCAACAACAAACCGAATCGTAAGCAATACCACCAGAGGTTGTCACGTGAAGCGTGATCGGTTCATTCAATTGCGGGCGCGACGCATAAGCAGACGGGGTTTTCAATCGATGTAGGTGCTTAATGCCTGTTAAACTGTTGCGATATTCAATGAGACGTTTATCAAAATCCCTTTGTGTACCAAACATGATGTTCCTCTACCAGTTCGTGATGTGCGTCCAGACAATAAAAAAGCCGTGTCACGTGTACACGGCTTTCCTATTTGTATTTACGGATTTTGGCTACTTATCGCCCCAGGCGGGTCCACGTCGTATCCATAAGAATTGCCCGACGCTCAGTTTCGTCCGGTCGAAAATGTAGTCATCCTGATTTCCGGCAACCAGTCGCTCCCACATTTCTGGGTTATCGTAGATTTCCGGACGTGCAGCGATGCGCTTAAGGGCTGCTTCGCCGTTTTCTTCCTGAATGTCTTCTTTCTGGACACGGTACCTATCAAGTTGCTCAGGACTGGTTACACTGAAACTGAAACTATACGGACTTGCGAGCGCATTTCCTGCCATATCAGCGGCACCGGAAACAGTAACGGTGTACATACGCCCTGCCCGCATCGGCATATCGGATGTAAACGCCACAGAATCGCCAGTTCCGCTCACTGTGCCTGAGAGCATTCCGTCCATGGGTTCGCTCATGGAATCTTCCGTTTTCGCGATCGCCACACTCACCGAAACGGTGTTGCTGTCTACCGCTTCACTAAATGAGACAGTCAAACTATTCATCACATTGAGTGAATCTTCATATTCAGAGATAACTGTGCCATCCGCGGGTTCGGTCATCGTCACGGTTGGTGGTGTTGCGTCGGTGTAGGTAAATTGCTGTGAGAGTGTGACCGGTACTTCAGGTTTCCCTTTGTTGGTGATGACAACAGAGACGGATTCTCCCGCCATGCCCCCGGGGGTCACTGCCGTAATTTGGGTCTCACTGGGAACTGTCACGCTTGTGGCGTTTTTGCCGCCAAACGTCACGGTTACTCCATTTTTCATATCAAATTTTTCGCCGGTAATCTGGACAGTCGTCCCGCCGGTTTCGGGTCCCTGCGTAGGGCTCATCCCACTCGGCACCGGTTCTGGATTACAACCGCCGCAGCCTACCATCCACGCGCAGACAATCGTGAGGATAGACAGCACGGCTATGTTTCTGGGTTTTCTCATTAATTCGATCTCCTTATCATCGGAAAGGGTCTCATTAGATCTCACGGACTTTAGGATTTCCTGGATTAGAGGGATACCTCTAAATTACACCTTAGAATTATTATACACACAAACGGGTAAAGTTGTCAACATTTTTTACGAATTGACAAGCAAACAGGCTCCGTAAAGACCTAACCGCGCCAACTTGTCCGCTTTAACGGGTCTCGGACAGCAACGGCAAGTTCGGGACCGAAGCCTTCTATTCCCAATCTTACTGTATCTCCATCGCCAACTGCGGTCAGTGCTTCATGGTGTGTTCCTGTGGATACAACGTCCCCTGGTTCGAGCGTTACAACATTGGTCACCTCTGCCAGCAATTCTGGAATGAAGCGCGCCATAGAGTTCGTCGAAAAATCGTGTTGTAAGCGATCATTAATCCAAAGCTTCACGCCGAGCGCGTTTCCATCAGACACTTCGTCGGCGGTGACGAGTGCGGGTCCCATGGGTGCAAACGTGTGCCAACTTTTCCCTAAGAAGAACCCGCCGGGCAAACCTCGCGCAGACACGTCAATGAACTGTGTGTAGCCGAATACACAGTCAAGCGCATTTTCTTCGGAGAGATGCTTCGCCGTTTTACCAATAACTATTGCTAATTCTGGTTCAAAGTGGAATACAGTGACATCTGCCTCGGGCAGTTCTACTGTGTCTTTCGTAGCAACGATACCAGTTGGCGACTTCAGAAAGGCGTTAAACTCGCCGCGGGATGGACTGTCCGGCTCAATGTAATTGCCCGCAAGACATACCAGTTGACCTGGGCGTGGTAACGGTGCTTTGAAACTCACACTGTCTAAAGATGTAGCAGTTCCATTTTCAGCGGCATCTGCTATTGCTGGACGGAGGTTATCAAAGTCTTCAATCACCATTCGTATCTGTTCTTGCGGCGTGTGATACGAAAGACCACTGAGCGCATCGCTGATGTCAACAATCCCGCCATCTGTGATTATACCGAGTTGGTAGTCATTAAAGAATGCCAGTTTCATTCAATTTTTGCTCCTTTATTTAAGACGTTTTACAAGCGGATGACTCCGCTCCTCTAACGGCAGTTGCACCTTTTGTCCACTGAAATGGGAAGCATAGGTTGCACTTACACACTCAAGCGATGTAAGGGCATTGCGACCACCGAGTTCTGGTTGATTTCCATTAAGAATTGCGTCTCGCATATTTTTCGCACTCCAGATGGTATGGCGAGACTGCCACGCTTTTCCAGAGATGAGAAACGTTGACGCATCAAGTTCTATCCGTTCCCATACAGGTGTGTGTGCCGCAAACGAGACATCAAAGGGACAGTACCACATCTCATCTATGCCTGTGTCAGGGTTCGGTTTTATCATGAGTTGACCTTCTGAGCCAAGCAGATGCGGTCCCATCATCCACCCGTGTCTGGGTTCTCGGCAATAAAGCTCCATAATGCCGTAGGCACCGCTCGCGCCACCGATATGCACAAGCATCGTATCTCCGGCGACGATGCCGTTGTCGCGTCGGTCGGTTTTGCACAATTCACTGCTGTGCATAATATCTGCTTCCGCCACATCGTGTCCCTGATAAGTAATATGCGCTTGAATCCAAGAGATGCCGTCCAAGAAGAAATCCATCTCGTCGAAGTAGTGAACCCCCATTTCCATCAGTTCAAACCCGGCTTCGCGGCCCTTGCCGACTTCTCGGATCGAACGAAGTTCACCAATTTTGCCTTCATCAATCAAGGCTTTCGCGTACCGAAAAAGCGGTGTAAATCGAAATTGATGACTGACTGCCAGATGCACCCCCGCCTCACGGCATGCGGCAAGCATCTGGTCTGCTGTTTCTAAATCGACAGACAACGGTTTCTCAGATAAAACGTGGGTCCCCGTTTGTGCGGCAGCAATCGCAATCGGTGCGTGTAACGGGGCATGTGTGCACACGCTTACGAGATCGAGTGCTTCGCGCGCAAACATCTCCTCGTAATCCGTGTATCGGTTTGAAATACCGTATTCATCGGCACGGTTGTTGAGCGCATCACGATTGATGTCGCACATTGCAACGAGGTCAATCCCTTCCAAGTTCGCGTGCGCAGCGGCGTGGCTCTTACTAATCCCACCACAACCGACAATTCCTGTCCGTAATGTCATTAATTGGCCCCCACATTCGGTCTGTGCACGTTTAATGCATCTCCAATAACGCCTGCCATTGCGTCTCGTCTACAAGGACCCCTTTTTCGAGACTTTCTTGCCGTGTCTTTAGCATGCCCTCCCCGGGATACCGAACGCTTTCATTTTCATCTAACGGCGCAGCGGTATGGAAGTCGTCAATAATCGCTGCGACGGTCTCATCCAATATCGCTTGTCCCATTAACCCAGTGGCGTTAATAGCGATATATACTTGGGAAACCGCGTATTCCGAATTCTGCTTTCCAATTTCGTGTGTGGCTTGTCCGCCGGAAATTATGGATGCCATTGTGTCAAGCACCAGTGCTAACCCGGATCCTTTCCAATAGCCGATCGGCAGTGCTCTTTTGGAATCAAGGATATCACCGGGATCAACTGTTAGTTCGCCTTTAGTGTCGTATCCACCCGGCAGTGGTAACGCTTTTCCCTGCAGCTGTAGGACTTCTAATTTCCCATTCGAGTACTGACTCATCGCCATGTCAAGCAGAATGTGTCCCTCTTTTCGTGGCACGGCAATCGCCATCGGATTGTTCCCTATTTTTTTTTCTGCGGACCCCCAAGGTGGCATAAGCCGAGTCGTATTCGTCCAGCAGATGCCGATATATCCAGCTTCTGCGGCTTGTAGCGCGTAAGCACCGCCGCGCATCCAGTGGTTTGTGTTTGAAAGTCCGACACATCCGATGCCGTGTGCTTCGGCGAGTTCTGTTGCACGCTGCATACAGACATAGGCATTGACAAGACCTACGCCCATCTTACCGTCCCACCGCTCTAATGCCCCGAAACTCTCGATCTTCTCTGGTTGCGCTTGGAAATTGATCTGTTTACTTTTCAATCCGGCGACGAAGCCGGGGAAACGGTTGAGCCCGTGCGAATAGACCCCGTCACGTTGGTTTTCAGCGAAAAGTCGCGCACATAACATCGCTCGCTCGTCAGCAAAACCGACTGACGCAAGCACTCGATAAAATTCGTCCCGTAAAATTTCAAAAGGCACGCGTATCATGTAATTTTGTCCTTATCACTTTCTTAGATGTCATTATGCCCGACATGTGAGAAAAATGCAAGATATTTCGTCGGCATTTTGATCGTAACTCTCCTAAAAAAATAATTTGGATCCAACGACGGACGATGAATCGTCCTACGACAAACGGTCACTTTAGCGTGATAAAAACCAAAAAAGGAGACGGACTTTCAGAAACAGAAAGTATCTCCTTTTCTAACGTGATAGTATTTTGATTTCAACTGTTGCCATCGGATCAGCGACTTTGTGTGCTAACTACCACATTTCGAGCCATTGTGCCAAAGGTGTCACGGGTTGCGTTTCGCTACGGATGACCCATTTGAAATCGGGATCCCCCCAGTAGATTGTGCCGGGATGGTCACCGTCACGAAGATAGCGAATATCAATCGCCCAACGGACGATCTCACTTGTGGTATGCGGTAGCGATCGGTGGAGTGTCAAGTTGTGGAACACTAAGGCATCCCCTAATTCCATAGGACATGTCACGATACGAGAATCCTCTATCAGTTCGTCTAACACCTCAAGAAACTTACCTTCCCGTTCTTCTGTGTGATGATTGACCACGCCTAACCGATGTGAGCCTGCAACAACCTGCAAACAGCCGTTGGCCTCATCTACTGGCACCAGTGGTATCCAGGCAGTCGGGATGAGCGAAGTTTCACTCACTGTGCCGAAATAACCACTGTCCTGATGCCACGGGACGACAGTCAATTGCTGACCGGGAAGTTTCGGACGCGCATTAAAGACAGGGTGTCCGATGACATCTGTCCCTGTGAGTTGCCCGATTGCGTCCACGAGTGGCGGCGCGTGATGTATCTCGAAAATTTCAGGTGTCGCAACTTGGTCACGCCAAGAACGACCAAAGCGATTGGCATGTTCACCAGCGACTTGCGCGAACCGCGTTTCAAATGGAAGTTCTAACCCTTCATCCTCAATAATCCCGTCCGCTTTCAACTCGCGAATTATACCATCTACGACACGGGCAAAACTGTCGCGCACACCGTTGATAGCAGATTCCGGGACAACGTCTTTCAGCAACAAATATCCGTCATTTTCCCACTGATCCATCTGTTCAGGTGATAGCGGGGCTACTTGCCTTTCATTGGTGTTCATCTCTGTTAGTTACTCCGTGCTTGTAAGCGGGCGAGTTCTTCTTGGAGTCGTGCGACTTCTGCCTCAGCGTCCTCTGCGCGTGCTGATGCCAACGCTGCTTCTGCCTCAGCGTCCTCTGCGCGTGCTGACGCCAACGCTGCTTCTGCCTCAGCGTCCTCTGCGCGTGCTGACGCCAACGCTGTTTCTGCCTCAGCGTCCTCTGCGCGTGCTGACGCCAACGCTGCTTCTGCCTCAGCGTCCTCTGCGCGTGCTGACGCTAATTCCGCTTGTGCTAATGCTGACTCGGCAGGTGTCTGAAGCCAAGCATCACCAACCGGATCATAAATCCCTAAACCCATAACATCAGCAGGAAAATCTAAATTCGGGACAGGGGAATGCACCCAACGTCCCACATCACCGATATGGAACTCCAAATTCAGGGCAGCGGAGTGCAGCCCACCATCCACATCCGCCGAAATCGGGACATACACGCCATCAACCAACGTAAAACCCATCAGCGGCGATGGCAAATATAATCCCTCTATATCACATAAGAAGTAGTCTTGGATGCCTAATGAAGCATAGAGTTCCATCTTGTGCCCTAAGTCGTTTTGATATGTGTTTTTGCTGGAAAACTCCATTGCGAAATCGGGCACCTTGCCCTCTACCCAGACGAGATAGTTCCCTCGGTTTTTTTTGCCTAAACCGAAGGCAACAAGCACATCGGGGGAAACCGATTTCCGGGGGTCACCCTCCACATAATATATCAGTATATCGCCGGAGACATAAGCACCCGGATCTTTTCTGAAATGTTCGTCAAAGACTTGCAAAGTTCGCATCAGGATTCGTCTGTGAAGATCACTCACTGCCATCGGTTCTCCATCTTCTTCAGGGTAAAATATTGACGCGTCTGTAGGGGCAGAAGGGATGTGCTCCTCTTTTTCATGGCTTGCCATCGGTGTTTCTCCTTTTCCGTAAGATGCGTGAAGGATTGGTGCTAAACGTTTGATTGATATATGATTCTCTTGTAGGCGCGATTTCCAAATCTCAAGACATCACTGTTAGAGATAATATCATATTCAAAAAAAAAAGTCAAAGAAAGCAGTTCCATGGTAAGTTAGGGAACAGATAACCGATAGATAAAAGATTGACATTTCGTCGAGAAAATGATACGCTACACAGCAAAGGAGGAGACATCATGGCAACTTTAACGCAAACCGAAAACCAAATCAGACCGCTCTATATTGATGGGTACACCCACCAACTCAGTTATGCCCCCGGTGAAGAAATTGCATTCCATATCTCGACGAGCGCAGGCAGCTACTCACTTGAGATTGCACGTATCGGTGCGACGCGTGAAGTCGTCTGGAGGCAAGCGGAGCTGCCCGGTGAAGCACAACCCATTCCCGCAGATGCGTCATCGCAGGGATGTGGATGGTCACCCGTTTTTACGCTTGAAGTGCCTGAATCATGGCAGAGTGGTTATTATGAAGGCACCCTCCGCGCAACGGATGGCGGGGGTGATGTTATCTATCGGAATCATCGGACTGCTGAAAGCACCCTGTTTTTCATTGTCCGTCCTGCGAAGCCAGGGGCAAATACGCCTATTCTGCTACAACTCTCCACCAATACCTATAACGCCTACAACAACTGGGGTGGCTTCAGTCTCTACGGGTATCACGGCGCAAGCAAAATACAGGGAAACCGCGTCTCGTTTGACCGACCCACTCGTGGTATCTTCAGTAATTGGGAAGCGGCTTTTGTTGTCTGGGCGGAACAGAACGGGTATACACTTGATTACGCCGCGAATTCTGATCTGGAATTCCATCCTGAAATGTTGAAGCATTACAAACTCGTGTTAAGCGTTGGACACGATGAATACTGGTCTGCCCCGATGCGCGATCATCTTGAAGCGTTTATCGCCAACGGTGGGAACGCTGCCTTCTTTAGCGGGAATTCCGTCTGCTGGCAGGTGCGTTCTGAAGATGACGGTAGGGCACTCGTCTGCTGGAAGCAGACCTACAATCAGGATCCAGTTTATAAGACCGACGATCATAGTACCCTCAGTACGCTGTGGAGCCACTATCTGGTGGATCGTCCTGAGAATCAGTTGACCGGTGTCGGTTTTCTTCAGGGCGGTTATCACTTGAGCCACGGGCAGTTTATGGATGGTGCAGGCGAATACACAGTCCATCGTCCGGAACATTGGGTCTTTGAAGGAACAAACGTTTCGCGAGATGATACTTTTGGTGGCGCAAATACGATTGTCGGTTACGAGTGTGACGGATGTGAGTGGACACTTGAAGACGGTTTGCCGGTACCGACTTACCAAGACGGCACACCCGAAAGTTTCATGATCCTTGCGACGGCACCTGTGCGTTGGCATCCAGATGATTGTGAATGGTACGAACGTTGGGAAAGAGGGAGAACCGGTGCCGCAACGATGGGCATCTATACACAAGGTGGGACGGTCTTTACGGCTGCCACAACCGATTGGTCGCACGGGTTAGCAGGTGGTGATACGGTGGTTGAACGGATCACGCATAATGTTCTGCGCAGGCTTGCAGAATAAGTACGCGTGATTATATCTCTTTCCGTTGAAATGAAACGTGTGCCGCCGCAAATAACACTATAAAAAAGAGTAACAATAGTATCACGTCCAGGATCGCGCCTTTGAATGCATCTTCTAAACGTACGCTGTCTTGAAATTTGGGAATACTTTCAAAGGAAACAGGTTTATCAGACATACCTTCTCTAACGAAGGGGATATGTAAACTGTCTGGATCTGCGCGATCGGCAGCGATGAGGAAATCGTTGAAGGCATCGGCATAACGCTCGGCGTTTTTCAAGAAATCCAAATGCCTTTGGAACCCCGTTCCTGCCAAGGATTCAATGGCGTATTGGGCAATTGCTGTCGGCGAGATGCGATTGACTTCTCTGGCAATCTGAATCTGGTTTACCTGTGCGTTTAAGTAGGCTCTGTGCAATCTTGCGCTTTCTCTTGCTTCCTCGTTTAGGAACTCAGCCCAGAGCAGTGTTGCGGGTGTTGGTGGACGCTCACGGGTAGGTGCTTCATCTTTTAATCCGCGTGCTATGTAGCGTTCTTGAAGTCCACTACGCATGAAATATACTGGACTCGGCCCCCGACGGATGGATGGCTGGTTCAACCCACTCATAATTGTCCCAAGCATTGACGGCACGAGAATAACCCAGATTACCCATATCAGCAGCAGAATTACAAGGCTCGTTGAGGGGTTGTTAGCAAGCGTCGATATGAGAAACCCTAAGGCGATAAAGACAGCGATATATATCAAACCGACAACGAAAATACCACCGATTCTACTCCATTCTTGGGCATTGAGTTGGAGGGTTCCAGAGAGGTAAAGTAACAGGAGGTTAACCAACACACCGCTCATAAAAACAGCACCGAGACTCATAAGACAGCTTAAAAATTTACCGGTGAGCACTGTCCGACGCGCAACAGCATTGGATAACGTCAATCGGAGGGTACCACGTTCCACTTCACCAGAAATCGCGTCAAACGTCCAAACGAGGGCAAGAAAACTCAGAACATTGGAGATGATAAGGATCCAATCAATTTTTAAGAACACCGGGAACATATCTTTCGCCTTTATGGGTGGAAATCCACTATATTGCAGTCGCCAGATGCCAGAGATGTTATAGATCATTCCCCATCCAGCGCGCTTCCCTGATGCAAATTTCGGCAGATTATTTTCATTGCCGTGCGCACAGAAAGAGAGCGGTGAAGGTCTTTTATAAAGTTCGCCAGGGCCGTTTAAAACGAGTTTGTAAAGATTATTACTATTCCCTTCGAGTCTCGCCGAGTACGCTGAAACCTGCCGCCCATATTCCGCTTGTAGTGTCTTATACTCGTCAATGTGTCCCACGGCGTTGACGAGCATTAAAAAAACAGTGAGCAGCATCGCGAGTGCGAAACGGAGGCTATTGACT
>PYJC01000054.1 GCA_003635255.1 Candidatus Poribacteria bacterium
AAGAGACCCCAGATGGACAACCGAGATTATCTTCCAATACATAAACTTGTCCATCGCCATCGCGAACTAAGTCGGTGCCAGTGATATGGCACCAGACCCCGCGCGGCGGGTCTAAACCGATACACGGTTGTAGGTACCTTTCCGATGAAAGCACGACATCAGCTGGGACGATACCGTCTTTGAGAATTTTTTGGTCGTGGTAAACGTCGTCAATGAATAGGTTCAGCGCGTGGATGCGCTGTTTGAGTCCTCGTTCTATCCATTCCCATTCACTGGCATCAATAATTCGTGGAATGAGATCGAACGGAAAGATTTTTTCGACACCCTGCTCGTCGGCATAGACGTTGAACGTGATGCCCATTCGGAGCAACGCGTATTCAGCGGCAATTTGGCGACGCGTGAGCTCGCCCTCAGGAAAACCCGCAATCCGCTCTACTAACATCTGGGCAGCGGAACGAGCACTCCCATCTGGTGCAAACATCTCGTCATAAAACCCGTCAGTGCTGTATTCCTCAAATCCTGTCATTGCAACGCTTCTCCTTACTTGTCGCTGATTCTACACCGAGGATGCAAAATGCTAAAGAGCACGCTTTTAGAAACCGCGTGAACCCCATATAACAGACGCGGGACACGATTTCTACCCCGCGCCTGTTTAGAACTCGATTGCAGTGTTAACTAACAGTCTGAAATGCCTCCCACGCATCGCCCGCTGCTGCAGCTTGACGTTCTAACTCACTGCGCCAACCGACGACTTTTCCGGATTTGATCTGCTGAATATCAAACCCAGCGTACCGATCTTCAAGTGTCTCTCCGAGTTTCTGGGTTTCTGCCCACCGATCCCATGCTGTCTGCATAAACCCGTGCGGTAAAGCGTCCCGGACAGCAGGATCGAGTTGCCACGCGTTTCGAGCATCCGCAACTGATGGCTCGCCGGTGAATTCGCCCGACCATTTCGACCAGCCGATTGACAAAGTGTTACGTTCGCGTTCAGGCACGGTGTGCCCCGTATGGATGTTGTTGCCATTGCGGATGAGTGCCTCCCCAGGCTTGAGACGGATAGCAACCTGATCGGGTAACGCGGACTTCTTGTCCCAACTCGGTGTATAGGGGACACCTTGATCCTTCATCGCCTGTGGAAGTAGTACATCATGCTCAAAAGGGGTACGCCATCGATGATGACTACCCGGAATAAGCTCATGGCATTCGTCGTCTGTGAGTGCCAAAAACATACTTACACCGTTCCGTTCAGTAATCCGCTTCTCATTGCTCTCTTGAATTTCTTTCCAACGGATCCGTTCTACCTCTTCGGAATAATCCTCAGGGGTGTTTCCACGGATTTCCCGCTGTGAAAAGTAGCCCGCCCCGTCGCCCCACCACGTCACGTCTCTGTGCCAACTGGGTCCGTTTTCCTGTTTCCGTGGATTTGCCCATAACAGCATACCACTAAACGTCAGGTCCTCAGGTTGTACCCCATGGCACCAAGAAGCAATAAAATCTAAGAAATCTGAAGAGCCGTGGAATTCGGCGAAACTCGACTCGCCGAACGCAGGATGGATAAGCCCTCGGATCGCCCACGGTTCGCTGTGTGCAGCACGGTGGACGTAGCCCTTTGAGCAGTCAATTACGTCGTAGACGTGTTCGGGGGCGCACGCCTCGGTAACACGCCGCCCGGCTTCTCGAAGGATAGGAATCCAAGGATTATCAACAAAATCGTTGATGATGACAAAACCGTGCTCCTTCAGATATTCCAGTCTTTCAGGTGTGGCACCCGGCGCAGAAAGTTCAGGTTCAAAGTCCGCGAACGCAGTCGCGCGGTAAGTTTCCTTCGCTTGTGCTTCACTTGTGCTCATTGTTGTCCCTCCCTATTAGGCAGTTACTTTGAATGCGGACGCTATCCTAACACACTTGACAATAACTTATTCTATCACATTTTAACATATTTGCTCAAATTAAAATTGATAGGACAGGACCATTAATGGAAGGAAAGCATTAGAGGTGGGAGAGATTGGACGGATTCTTTAAAATGGGCACGGGGAATGATTCTTACCCCATACCCATTCGAGTGTTATGCGATCAGCAACCATCTGATAAAACAATGTCGTCGATATTTTCCGTAACACGTTCCTTGAAGAGACGCAGCTTTCCAAAAACACTTTCTTCGCTATGATTGAAATGGACTTCAAGATAAAGCCGCCACAGTCGAAGTATCAGGTCGTAGTAGATGATAGGCGCTTCGTAGGGCATATCCTCAGCTCCCTCGGGACCAACCTCACGGAGCACACGGATAAGTTCCTTCTCGAACGTCTGGGGATATCCGGTGTTGAACATCACAATGTCAGCGAGTTTGGCATCAAGGTTAACAGGGGCAGTATAACCTTCTGACACACTATAGAATGCACTATCAAACTGACCACACATCTCATCAGATAGCCAAGCAGCTATATCAGTCGCAACCTTCATTGACTTCGTCTCTGTTTTTGGCAGGACGCAGCGGAAACCGAGGGTCCCCATACCTTCATTTACTGGGTGTTGGCTCCTCTTTGCAACTTGGATATCTTTGGCACCATCAAACCAAGAACCACCGCGCATTCTATGATACCTACCGTGGATATCGTCGACATCCAATCTATCTAAAGACCATTCTTCAACGTTGCCCACCATGTCGTATAAACCGTATCTGTTGGGGGCATAACTACCGACCTCTTTCGTCGGCGGGTTTCTGAAACTTACGCTACGGGTGTAACGGTTGTAGTTGGCTCGCTTGCGAGGCTTAGCATCGCCCCACGGATATTTTTTGCCTTCTAACGTGCCTCGCGCCGCTCTTTCCCACTGTGCTTCTGTTGGCAATTCTTTGCCCATCCATTCCGCGTAGGCTTTGGCAGCAAACCAACTGACTTTCACCACCGGATGGTTCGCTTTTCGCTTTGGATACATATTCCCGTTCCATCCAGATAGATAATCATCCCCTACAATTGAAGTTAACGCTTTGTCTTTTTCCCACTGCGGGTTGGCATCAATAAATTTTCTATATTGTGCATTGGTGACTTCATACACATCCATGTAGAATGCGTCAACACCGTCCCCAGCTGGGATGAGTGCCATCCCTTCTGGGACTTCAGGTGTGCTCAGCTTTATTGCGAAAATGAGTAATGCGCTAAGGATTAATCCACAAAGGATTGAAGTTAGGGTTCTCATTTTAAGAATCTCCGTATTTTAGCACCGAACGCTGCCATCGTTTCAGCAAGCGTATCGGTGACGCTAACTCTCACTTGCCCGAATTTTTAGGTTTGGGCGTGAAAGTCAGCCACATGTCTGTTATTTTGTGTCTATTTTTCTAATGTGTCTGTTTTTCTAACGTTATACAATCAAGATCAGTTTAGTTTTCCGTTCCGTCTCGGCTACTTGGGCGGTCCGCTCGGTAGTATTGCCAGTGTGGAACCACCAACTTTAGGCAAACTAAGAATCCTTGTGCCGAGACACGAGACAATAGTAGCAATTATCATGCCAATTGATTTTTCTTGACTTTTTCACCAAACGTGCTACTATTTTTACAGTGGTTTAGCGAATTTTCCTTCGCTACCGCAAACTCAGAAATAGGAGATAGCGATGCGCACAGAATCAACATCACAAGATCGGCACTTCGGCTTAAGTGCGGACGAACTTTCATATTGGAAAGAGAACGGTTATCTCGTCCGTTTGAATGTATTCACGCCTGAAGAGAACGATGCGTTCCGGCAAGTCGCTGAAGACATTGTTGACCGAAAACGTCCGTTTCCGCCTGAACACATTGATCAGAACGCACTCGTCAGAGATGGAAAAGCAGCGCAGCAAGGTATCTATGCGATGCACAAGATCCATTTCCCGAGCTGCTACGACCCAGAATTCCTCGCCCGTGTGCGTGATCCACGACTAACCGACCCGATTGTTGATATCCTCGGTCCAGACATTCTCGGTATCAACACGCTGTTTATCTGGAAGGCACCGAAGATCGGTCTCGGCTTTCCGTGGCATCAAGACAAGTTCTACTTCCGTAATCGGTTTAACACAGAGACGACTGTCGGGACATGGACAGCGATTGATCCTGCGGATCGTGAGAACGGGTGTCTCTACGTTATCCCCGGTAGCCACAAATGGGATATTTTCCAGCATGATGACCTCGAAGGTTCACAGCAACGGGAATTCAAAATGGCGCAAGGGGTCCGTGACGAAGACGGCGTTGCGGTAGAGGTACCGCCCGGTGCGGTCATCTGGTTCCACAGCCACCTCTTGCATAAGAGCATGGACAATCATAGCCTACGATTTCGTCGGAGTTTCGTTGCGCATTACCTCAGCGCACAAGCAGAGTGGGCGAATGGTCGGAAGGGGCAACCTGTCATGTGGGTTCGTGGTGAGACTTTTCCAGACAAGGTTCACGAGGTTGCACGCGCAGTCATCCCCGTTTCCGAATGGTAAACCTAAATCTCTGAGGCTTTGTCCTCACTCCCATAACTACAGAAACAGGAATAATAATGCATACAGAATCGGTCCAACAGGAACGGACTTTTGGATTGAACCCAGATGAATTGACACATTGGAATGAAAAGGGGTATCTCGTCCGTTTGAATGTATTCACCGCCGAGGAAAACGATGTACTCCGTCAAGTCGCTGAAGACGTTGTCGATGGGAAACGTCCGTATCCATCTACAAACATCAATCAAAACGCACTTGTGAGAGACGGGAAAGTGGAACAACAAAGCATTTATGCGATGCACAAGATTCATCATCCGAGTTGCTACTGCCCAGAATTCCTTGCACGTGTCCGCGATCCCCGTCTAACCGACCCACTCGTTGACATCCTCGGTCCAGACATCCTCGGCATCAACAATCTGTTTATATGGAAGGCACCCAAGATCGGTCTCGGCTTCCCGTGGCATCAAGACAAGTTTTACTTCCGTAATCGGTTTAATACCGAGACGACTGTCGGGACGTGGACAGCTATCGATCCTGCAGATCGAGAGAACGGGTGTCTCTACGTCGTTCCGGGCAGCCATAAATCGGATATTTTTGAACACGACGACCTCGAAGGTTCACAGCAACTGGAATTCAAGTTAGCGCGCGGTGTCCGCGATGAAGACGGTGTTGCGGTAGAGGTGCCACCCGGCGCGGTCATCTGGTTCCACAGCCATCTCTTGCATAAGAGTACGGACAATCACAGTCTACGATTCCGCCGGAGTTATGTCATCCACTATCTCAGTGCACAGGCGGAATGGGCACGTCCTCCTACACCCAATAATAGGAAGCGGCAACCTGTCATGTGGATTCGCGGTGAAACCTTTCCAAACAAAGTTCACGAAATCGAACGCGATATTCTACCTATTCCCAAATCCGAATAACATTGTTTCAAAAGGAGCAGATAGTAATGACGATGCCTTGGAAATCACCTATGATGGTATTGATTGTGTTGATAGGACTGTTGTGTGGCACGGGTGTCTGTATAGCGGATGTCTTGGAAGATGCACTTATTGCCGTATGGCTTTTTGACGAAAACGGCGGCGATGCCGTGGAGGATGCTTCCGGTAACGGTCATACTGGCGATATTA
Organism: Candidatus Poribacteria bacterium; assembly: GCA_003635255.1. Classification (GTDB taxonomy): domain Bacteria; phylum Poribacteria; class WGA-4E; order WGA-4E; family WGA-3G; genus WGA-3G. Next base: position 5,580 of record PYJC01000054.1, read on the forward strand.
TGGGCGCAAAGCGGGTTCAGAGCAAGATAGGAAGGGCTCTCGATTTCAACGGAAACGGTAATATCGTAGAAATCCGACATGAGGCGGTTTTCAATCTCACCGAATACACGATATCGGCGTGGATCAAAACGAATCCGAACGGTAAGTGGCAAACCGTGATCGGAAAGGAGCCTATCGCTGGAAGACCCAGGAATTATGGGGTCTTCATTGCTGGTGATACAAAACTATTAGGCGTGAACTACACGACGGGTGCCAATTGGAAGACCGCCTTTAGCACGACAGTCGCTGCAGACGGTAAATGGCATCATGTTGCTGCAACCTATGACGGTAAGATGCTTCGAGCGTATATGGATGGTGAGATGGAAGGCGAAACGGCAACTGATATTCCGCCTGACCATAATACAGAATCGATAAGGATCGGACGCTGGGGCGCGCCCAGAGGCGATTACATGGCAGGTATAATTGATGAAGTCGCGATTTTCAACCAAGCACTAACTGCCAATGAGATCCGGGACATTACGATGAATATGAGAGACGCTTTGGCGGTTGAAGCATCGGATAAGCTTGCAGTGACATGGGGGACACTGAAGCGGTGCGGAGCCAGTTCCGAATGACTTTCACAATCGTTTCAACGTCGTTATTATGTGCCTGAATGTCTTGCCCTGCGATATGGGAGATAAACTGCTGGTACCGATACGGTTCTTTATCCAAAACAAGACATTTTTTCTTTTTTTCTTTAGCTATCCCAAATTTCTTTGCCCCCAGGAAAACACCCAATTCCAGAGGTATATTAAATCGTGGGTATCCTGAATCTTCGTCTAATTCGGTTCTGGAGATGTCGTGAATCCCATAACGACAGTCCGCAATAATGGTGTAAATCTTATCAATGCGGACCTGACTTGTATCTTCTTAGACAGGACTTACGTAAACAGGCGATGAATCGCCTTACTACAAACCTGAATCTCTTGGACAAAAGGGCGTTTCCTAAAAGGAGTCCGGTTGGTAGTAGCGCAATTTATTGCGCGTGGCGTAAACCCTATTAGAGTGGTACATAGACGATTTGGTCAATATATTCGTCTTCATGGGATGCACCTGCAATTAGGATCAGATCTTCAATAATCAATCCTATTGACACCTTAAGATTAATCATGAAAATGCCCGGTACATGGTGGCCTGCTGCCAGATGATCTTCAAGATGTTGAGGCATACTCCCCCGATTGTTTGTTATCAAGTTAAAATTGTTATGCTCACACCACTTTAAGATTTCAGGGTCTGACGTGCTTCTTGAAGGAGCACCTTCATCACCAATCATCCAAACCGTTACTGATGGATCATGATAAAGCAATTGCGTGCGGTAGATTGATGGAATATGTTCGTCCAACAGATACCGACGCATCTTTATTTCTGTTCATCTTCGGGCAAAGGCGGTATTGTGCTTGCGGAACCGCCTTTCGGGATGTTCGGGCGTGAATTATTGGAAATAGCCCGCCTTTTTGCCTTAAGCGCGCGCAAACGAACAACAACCGGGGGCAAATTTTTCTCGTATTCTTCTCGTGCCTTCCGGCAGTATTCCAGATAATTTTCCAAATATGCACCAACTTTTTCTCGGTTTTGCAGATAATATAGGATGGTAGCGTAGACCTGTTCCAGTGTAACCGTATGGTAACGATCAGCGATTGCCTCTGCTGTTTTGCCCTCGTGAATATACTCGTCCAAGACAGTTTCAATACCTATACGTGTTCCTTTAATACGAATGTCATTTTCTGCTAAAAAGTTGAAGTACTCTTCAATTTGCATTTCTATATCTCCGGTTTATCGCGCAGGCTGGTCTGGTGGTTGGGGCTGGGAATCGAACCCGTAGATACGGCGCATGGTGGGGGTGGCGCGTTCGACGACCTCTGGCTTGAGGTGATGCACGAAGTCGAACATCGGTTTGACAAACGAACGACAGCAGAAACAGATCAATGCAATGCGCTGCTGATCGGTCTTGTTGGCACCCGCGGAGTGCCAGATCGCACCGTTGAACAGAAATACAGAGCCTTTCGGTGCGGAGAGTCGGACTTCACCGCGGTGATGCGTGGTGCCGGGAGGCGGCTTGATCCGCTGGAGATGGATGCCGGGAACGTGGCGCGTGCCGCCGTTCTCCGGTGTGAAATCGTCGAGCAGCCAGAGACTGTTGGCAACCAACGGGAAACTCGGCAACGGCTCCGGCATAGATCCTAACACACTATCAACATGATAGCCACCATCCGGCGCGCCGGGATCGATAATGTTGGAGGTAAGCGTGCTGAGGGTGTAATCGGGACCGAGAAGGTGTTCAAAGAAGGGCATTACCTTGGGTCTGGCGACGAGCTTTTCATACATCTCACCTTTGTTCACTAACCACCGGACATGCTGCCCATAGCCGTTGGTGTGTTCGCGCGCCAACCCGTTCTGCTTCTCTTCTTCCGCTAACCGGAGTATATCGGCTCTGTATACTTCAATCTCTTCGTCGGAAAGCACGTCTGGAATAACAATGCATCCTTGTTCGTCTAACTGCTTTTTTTCTGCGTCGGTGATGCCCATTTCGTGTTCTCCTTTAGCAGGCGAAGTTGGAAACCTCACCAGCGTGGCGTATGGAGCAAGGCGAGGCACAGATACCTCGCCAAACAAGTCTAAACTATGCAGCGAAGGTTTTCAGGCACTCCTCATAGACGTTAAAGTGTTCGCCTTCATGCTCTTCAGCATCGACAAGCTTCAACCAGAGTGCGCTGTCTTTCTTCTCGCCGCTCAACTGCCGACGGCTACCGAGATTCGACGGATCCGGTCCGCTCCAGACGACTTCACCACCCTGCATGTAAATGAAGTTATCCCGATACTGGTCAATAAGGTCCCTCTGGTTTTCCTGATAGATTAATCCCTGTTCGCACGTTGTCCGCCGCCAGTTCGCGACCGTTTCTTGCGTATCCGTCTCAACAGAATCAAATTCCGCCAAGGGTGCCGTGACTTCACTCTCCCAGTCGATTTCATCAAGATTGACGGTGCCGAATCCGCGCTGTGCTGCAATGAGGATATGGTTTCGATCACGTTTGAAGGGTGGCGTGGGCCAGTCAGATGCCGGATCGTGTCCCATCAGATGCATACCAACGGTGTCCGTAGAGATGGGGTGATCGCCTGCGATGAGGGCGTTACAGATTCTACCTTCGCCGCCCCATTCGCGTCCCCATTGCCCTGTCAACGCATCAATGATATTAAGGCACGGCTTTGTGATGAGTGCCAAGTCTGGAAGCACATAGGAGAGGCGGATGAGATGATGGTAATAACTCCGTGTCCTGCCTTCAGGGAGCAGCATCGGCGGTAACCCGAACAGATTTTTCGTGCATAAAGTGATCCCCATGAAAGCGTGGTTTTTCATCTTCGCCACAGAGACGACTGCATCCGCATCGTCGAAACAAGCACTCAATGTGTAGCGATCAAACATTGAACCGCCACCGGGGACATCGTAATCCTTAAAGGGAGGCAGGTTAGAATCAACAAACTGCACATCAAATTCTTTGAGGTGATGTAGGTAATTGAAATCGGGCGGCATCCGATGTCCGTGCGTGTAGGGGTTCGTGTCAGTAGCGACAAGCTGCGCCGTGGTGTGCTCCTTGATCAACCGCAGGACGGCACGACAGGTGGCATCATCTACTAATTCTCGGCGGCGACCCTCGTAGTAGATAATCCGCTCAGGTGGCTTCATCATATTGAACTTCATGACCACCTTCTTGGCGTTTTCAATCGGTTTCCAAGCGCGCGTCAGCGGGTCGGTGATGCGGCGGAGTGTTTGATAGATTTCCTCTTCGGTTGCGCGATAATCGCAATGCGCTGCTCTAACTTTGAACTGTTTTTCCATAGTAATCTCCATTGCAAGTGCGTGATTTTCTAAAACTGCGTGCATATCTGTCTCAGCCATAGGTTTTCCATCCGATTCAGGGTATAGATCAGCAGTTTCTGTGGGAGCGTAAGGGATGTGGCGTGAATTTGGATGCGTTTCCATGAGAACATCTCCTTTTTCCACAAAGTGATTGAAAAACAAGTGCCTGGCACTCGGATATCTGGGTTAAGTATACCTGAAAAAATTGCATAAGTCAATCTTTTTGCAAAGGGCACAAGGTCACACCACTTGCTGACGCAAAAGGCGACGCATTACCTTATTAGAGGCAGTTCGCGGTAATGCGCCTACGATAACGACATCGTGAATCCTGAACAACGGATTGAGATGCTCGGAAAGCGCGGTTTGTAAAGTCGCGTGAAGCACCTGTTTTGCGGGTGCTGCCTCTGATGCTGCCAGCACAGCATAGATGACGAGTTGGCTCGGACCGCCATCTTTCGGTGAAATAGCGACCGCTGCTGTTTCTTGGATCCCATTAACAACGTTAAGCACCTCTTCAATCTCTGCAGCACTTACCTTGATGCCGCTTAAGTTCATCGTATCGTCAACGCGACCGAGCACCCGGTATTTCGCGCCCGCAAGCCAAGGTTCAGTTTCAAAACCATTGCCTAACCGTTCAATCGCATCACCGTGCCGACGTAGATTGGGTTGTGGCGTTCCCGCAAAGTAGACCTCATTGTGGTCGGCGTTAAGCAGGCTTATTGAGAGACCGAGCGATGGCGAAACGATGAAAACCTCGCCGTTGTCAGAAAGGTTTCCATCGTCATCAAAGAGCAAAAAATCCACGCCGAGTGCTGGTGTTGTGAACGTCGAAGGTGCAGCGGGTTGGACCCGCGTCCCAGTGATATAACCACCGCCGATCTCAGTACCACCACAATACTCAATTACCGGTTTGTAGCCAGCGAGTGACATGAGGTAAAGCATCTCTTCGGGGTTCGAGCATTCACCCGTTGAACTGAAGACTCGGATTGCGTGCCAATCAAGCCCGTGCATACAGCCTGTATTTTTCCACGAACGCACAAGGGTCGGCACAACACCGAGCATACTGACCTTTGCGTTCTGCACAAAGACACCGAAGTCGCGTCCTGTCGGAGACCCACCCTCATAGAGGGCGATAGTCGCTCTGTTGATGAGACTGGCGTAGATGAGCCACGGTCCCATCATCCAACCGAGGTTTGTGTACCATGCCAGCACGTCGCCGGGGTGGACATCATGGTGTAGGTAGGCATCTGCAGCGGATTTGATCGGGGTAGTATGTGTCCACGGAATCGCCTTCGGTTCACCAGTGGTACCGGAAGAAAAGAGAACGTTAGTATTCGCATCGGGATGACAGGGAACGGCGGTAAATGTTTCTGTATCGCTTAAAAAGTCTTGCCAAGTCATATCATCCTCGCGTTGGGGATGTGCGATGGTTTCACCACCTTTACACGAAAAAACAACCGCTTTCGGCGCGTTTGCAGCACTCACTTTCTCATACAACGGCAGACGCTTACCTGCTCTGTTGATATAATCTTGCGTAAAAATGGCTTTTGCATTACCGATGCGGAGACGCGTGGCTATCTCCTCTGGCGCAAAACTATCAGCGATACCAATAACGACACACCCTGCTTTGACAATCCCCAGATAGATAGCGACGGATTCAGCGGTCATTGGCATATCGATTGCCACCGCGTCGCCTTGCTTTACACCAATATCCACAAGCCCATTAGCGACGCGATTGGTGAGAGATTCAAGTTCGTGATATGTGAGTGTCGTCAGATTTTCGTCGTTTTCTCGTTGCGTAACAATCGCGATGGCATCGTCAGGCGCATTAAAGCAGCTTTCGACGATGTTAAGTTTAGCGAGTCTTGTTGAAATGCCTGTTGCGTCTTTTCGCGCTTCGGTGTATGTGTCTGTGGCTCTGATGCCCAAGACATCAATCATCATCTGCCAAAATGTGTCGCGATTGGCGGCCGACCAAGCGTGGAATTCGGGATAGGTCTTGATGTGCAGGTCCGCCATTATACGGGTGATATTGGCTTCGGTGATGTCTTCGTCCGTGGGAAACCAAGCAGGCGGTGACCCGTACTTGGCGCGGTCGAAATCCGCGTATACCGTCTCATAAAGCAATTGGTGGAGCGCGAAGGGGTGTTGTGGTGTAAGAATATAGCGCGAAATTTCATACCAACAGGCTGTCGGGGACTGTGTTGGCAATATCCGATTGACGGCTTCGGTTATCTTTGATGCCTCTGCCTCGTTCAATCCGCAAGCGATGATCTGTTCAACAGCTAGCATAAAACAAGGTCTCCTCACACATATCAACTACCGGACAATTCACGCAATCGATTGACGACCTTTACGACCTCATCAGCAACAATATCAACCTCTTCCGCTGTATTGTAGCGTCCCAAACCGAAACGGACAGCCGTCAACGCCAATTCATTCGGAACCCCCATGGCAACCAAGACATGTGATGCCTTCACCGACTCTGAATCGCATGCCGATCCAGTTGATACAGCCACGCGTTTGAGTCCTGCCAAATGTGCATGGCTCTGCACACTCGCGAAACAGAGATTCAAGTTACCCGGCAGACGCTGCTCAGGATGCCCGTTAAGATGAAGGTCATCCAAACCCGCGTTTAACTTCTGATGCAGCGCGTCGCGTAAACTTACGACGCGATTTGTTCCCGTCTCCATATAGTTTTTAGAGAGTTCACACGCCGCACCTAAGCCGACAATCCCCGCAACATTCAAGGTACCGGGTCGAACCCCTTCCTCCTGTCCACCGCCATAGAAAAGCGAATGGGGTTGAGAACGGTTTCTCCGGACGTAAAGCGCGCCGATCCCCTTCGGTCCGTAAATCTTGTGCGCCGTTAGAGAAGCGAGATCTAAGCCGAGTGACTCCATCTTCGAGGGCAGCTGCCCGATCCCCTGCACCGCGTCTGAATGGAAAAGCACGCCGTGTTTGGCAGCGACAGCGGCAATATCAGTGATCGGATTTATTGTACCGACCTCGTTATTGGCATACATGAAACTCATCAGGATAGTTTCTGGGGTTATCGCTGCTTCCACGTCATCAGGACTTACCCTCCCATATTTGTCTACGGGGAGATATGTCGTTTCAAATCCCTCTGCTGCCAAAGCGTGGCAGGTATCAAGGATTGCGTGATGCTCGGCGGCACTTGTAATGATGTGGTTACCCTTTCCTCTGCAGGCGTAAGCGATCCCTCTAACAGCGAGGTTGTCCGATTCCGTCGCGCCGCTAGTGAAGATGATCTCTTCCGCTGAACAACCGAGCAATTCGGCGACCTGATGGCGTGCTTTGCCCACCGCATCCTTCGCGGTGATACCAAATGGGTGTGTGCTGGAAGCGTTGCCAAAATTTGTCGTGAGGTAAGGCATCATGGCTTCAAGCACTTCGGAAGCAATCGGCGTTGTTGCATGGTTGTCCATGTAGATGATTTTATTCACGAGGGTTTTTCCTTTCGTGAGGTGCATGCTTAGATGAAGTTTAAGAATTTAATTGAGTGTAATTTCTATTCCCAAAAAACGGAGGACTGTGATATTAAAGAGATTGACGTACTTCGCTCCTAAGCCCGATCCAGACACATACGCCCATCCCTAATAGCACAATCGCAAACGGGAAGCCCATCGTGAGCGTGGCTGCCTGTAACGACTGCAGCCCCCCGCCAAGCAGTAGCGCAATGGCGACGAGTCCCTCAGCAATACACCAGAACGCGCGTTGTGGGACCGGGGCATCAACCTTGCCGCCCGCTGCTATGGTGTCAATACTCAAGGAACCGGAGTCCGATGAGGTAATGAAAAAGATGATTGTCAGTGTCATACCGATACAGGAAAGTAGCAATGTCCACGGCAGTCCTTCAAACATTTTAAACAAGGCAAGTTCTGGTTTCTCTTGAAACTGTTTTTCTTGCTTACCCGTCTCAACTATTTCGGTTACGCCGGTGTATCCCTCAACGAGAAATTGGTGGATGGCAGTGCCGCCAAAGACACCAAACCAAAGTAAACATAGTAGCATCGGCAGGAGAAGCACGAAGATTACAAACTCGCGAATCGTGCGTCCCTTTGAAATACGGGCAATGAACATGCCAGTGAACGGGGACCAGACAATCCACCACGCCCAAGAGAACGTCGTCCCGCCGCGCAGGAAATCAGTGTCCGCGCGCCCAATCCAATTGCTGAGTGGCACAATCTTCATAAGATAAGTGCCAAGTCCAGTGAAAATATTGCGGAAAATGTGGAGCGTCGGACCGAGGATGATGACAGCCAACAACAACAAAAACGCGAGAATTATGTTAAACTGGCTGAGACGTTTGATACCTACATTAATACCGGTCAGCACCGATATGAGCGCAATTGCCGTAATCACCACAATCAGTAGGACCATGGTGAAGGCGTTCGTCGGAATTTCAAACAGATAGTCAAAACCGGCGGTCACCTGTTGCACCCCCATACCGAGCGAGGTTGCCAACCCAAAGATACCTGAGAATATGGCAAGTGTATCAATAATATGTCCAGGCCATCCCCATATCCGGTCACCGAAGATCGGATAGAAGGCTGAGCGGATAAGCAGCGGCAAGCCGCGGTTGTAAGCGAAAAAAGCGAGGGCAAGCGCGACCACACCGTAGATCGCCCACCCTTGTAGCCCCCAATGGAAGACCGTCGCTGCTATCCCCAAAGAGCTCACCGCCTGGACCTTGGAATCTCTGGCATCGGGGATATTTTCGGTATTGTATACCTTTGCCGGGTCGTAAACCTTTTCTACTCCCAGCGGTGGACTCTGAAAGTAGGTAACCGGTTCCAACACGCCAAAGAACAGAAACCCAATGCCCACCCCTGCCGCAAAGAGCATGGCAAGCCATGTTAAGTAGGAGTAGTCGGGCTTCGCATCTGCGCCTCCGAGGCGTACCTTACCGAGTGGAGAAAACGCCACAAATAGAAAAAAAAGCAGGACAATGTTGGCGGTAAGCATGAACAACCAGTTAAGGTGCGCGGTAAGCCAGTTTTTGACATCGCCAAAAAGTTTTGTCGCATCTTCTTGGAAGACAAGTGCTCCGATGATAAAGACAACAATGACTATACTGGAAATTATGAATACAGGTGTTAGGTAGATATCTAAACCGAATAGTTTCCTGTATTTCCTTTCTTCCATGTATTGTGGTTGTTTGCCTTCTTCGCGCATCGTCAAAATTCCCCTTTTAGGGTTGCTTCAATGCGTGCGCGAAGGGTTGCATCTGGGATATCCACACCCTCCCCAAAACTGATAAGTGGAAACCCGATGGCACATAAAAATATAATGAGTGCAAGTGTTTTCACTGTATCTCCTTTAGAGTGGATTTTCCTAATGTCGGATAGTCTTTAGTCGGAATTCGATCTGGGGAAATAGACCGAATTCCGTAATGGGACGGCACACGGCGTGTGCTTACTATTTTAAAGCCGTTCTCTGAACATGTCAATCATGCCATCCGGTGGATCAAACGGCAATTCGACGACGGTGTTCGTCAAACCGCTATAATAAATGCCTAACAGCAGGTTAAATTCAGCAAGCGACTGCTTCAAGTGCGTCGGATGGACTTTGCTTTCGTCGTCGAGCCATTCAAACACTGCCTCGGTGAGTCCACCTTGGGCAATAACATCTTGTCCGCCGTAACTCAGGTCGCCACCTTCATAACCCGTCCCAGGCAGATTTCGTTCCCAACTCTCAAACCGCCAGTGGACGAATCCATGTTCACCGAACACGCAGACGCGTTTGTGTCGATTGTTTCCGGTGTCGGGTAACACACGGGGTGCCATCTCTGGTCCGAATGCGACTGATGCTTGCACGCCGTTTGCATAGGTTACAAGTGCCGTGGCGTTCGCAGGTGAGGGTTGTGCGGAGTCAAGTTTTCCTGCCCCAGAAATTTGTCCTTGTACCTTCGCCGGACGCGAGTTATCAATATAAGAGGACACGAGTTGTAGAACATGTGGTGCTTGGTCTACGGGTGGGTTGCGGGCACTTGCCTCAATAAATTTGATGGCACCGATTTTCCCTTCAGCGACATCCTGCTTGAGGGCAAGGTTCTGTGGATGGAAATTGAGTTGTGTGTTGACGACGAACTTCGTTTGCGTACGTTCGGCAAGTTCAGAGATCTGCCGCCAATCTTCGCTTTCAACTGCAATCGGTTTTTCGATGATTGCTGCAGGCACACCGTGTTCGGATGCTTGGTTCATCAGCGGGTATCGGATACGTTTATTGCTGCCGCGCAGCACCGGTGCGGTAACGATGTGTAGCAGATCCGGTTTTTCTTTAGCGAGCATTTCATCAAGATCGGTATAACGAGCATCAATCCCAAACTCATCTCCGAAATCGTTGAGAAGGTCTTCCTTCATATCGCAGATCGCGGCGAGTTTTCCGCCCTTGACATGTTCATAAGCACGTGCGTGTCCACGGGCACGCCCGCGACACCCCAAGATTGCACTTTTGTACATAGTTTTCTCCTATATAGTGCCCAATTTAGTTGGCGCGGTAAGAAACCACGCACCGCTGTAAGTGTAACTTAACTATCTGTGTAGATGACGTGTTTCAGACCCGGCAATCCCGTTTGGCGGTCCAGGTCCGTAACTATTTTCCCCTTTTGTGCCCTTGCGGCATCCACAAACAACGAGTATATAAATCTCCCCCAAAATTGGAATGAAACCCCATAAGCAATTCCATCCAGAACAGTTCGTATCATGAAATCTCTTTACATGAATAGCGAGGTATATGGAACATACGAAGATAAAGATAGGTGCCACAAATAGGCCTGCTAATAGATTGCTACTTCCGCCATCCAAGATTGTATTAAAGAAGATCTCAACACAAATCAAAGCGATAATTAGTAAAAATGTCAGAACTAATGTATAGACCCAATATGTAGCCCTATTAATTCTCCCGTTGAATGAGAACAAAATTTGTTTTAGCGGCATTATTAAATCCCTATGAGTTATGCAATTTATGTTAGTAATCTGATTAAAAGTGTTCGTTTTTCGTAGGTTTGTGGGGATTTGAGAAAGTAACGTCCCGCGAAATGGTTATCTTCGTTTAAATTCCTTTTTTCATGAGATATTATATCTCGGTTGGCACTTTTAAGCAACGCTTTTCGTAGAATTCCACTTTAAAAGAAAAGTGAAAATGTGATATAATATCCTGAAAAGCGGGACAGACAGGAGGAGGAAAAGATGCAACGTTACCTTTCTATTTTTATAATGTTCCTTGCAATTGTACTCCTTTCAGGATGCCAATCCAAGGTGCTGCAGATGCTGATTGAACCGCAGGAACTTTACAATTACGCCGTCACGGAAGGGGTCACCTGTACATCCCCAGAAATGATAGACGGCGATATAAAGACAAAAGGATACGCTGATGGACGGTGGATTCACCTAAACTTGCCTACACAAAAGGCGATCCATCGGATTACCATCAACGGGACGAATATTATAAACGCCATGATCTACGAGAAATTGGAAGGCAGCGGACGTTGGCGGGCAATTATGCAGATTCAGAACAATGAAAGTCCGGTCGTTAAAATGCGCTTCAGTGCTGTTGTGACAGATGCCATCCGCATCTACATCAGCGGCACTACCGATGATGAAAAAGCAGCCAATCGGTTTGATCCGAGGCGTGGCACAATCGTCCCGCAAATAAAGTTAGGTAGAGCCTTCATCCATGAACTTGAGGTCTACGGATTTGTTTCAAAGGAAAAACAAAAATGAATTATTAAAAGCAGTCAAATGACGTAGCTTGAAATGAAATGGAAAGCGGGTTTCGGAAAAAAACCGTTACATTCCAGATCACAGTGCCTTAACCGCAAGGAATAATTAAAAAATGAAACGCCTGGTTTTTGAAGATATATACAGTTGGAGCGTTTTTAGTTCAGAACGACAGATAGATTTTAACGGACATTTGTGGGTACGTCCAGACGGAAATATTCTGATAGATCCGGTACCCATGTCCGATGACGATAAGGAACATCTGACAACACTCGGTGGCGCGAAATCAATTGTGCTGACGAATGCCGATCATGAACGTGAAGCCGCTACCTTTCAAAAATGGACGGGTGCCGACGTGATTGTGCATGAAGCCGATGCCGACGCGTTGAATATCACACCGACCCGAACGGTTCAAGACCGTGAGACGATTGTGCCAGGTCTACATGCCATCCATCTCAGCCACGGGAAAAGTCCGGGGGAAATCGCACTTTACTTCCCAGAAAAACAGACCGTCCTGTTCGGGGACCTAGTGGTCGGCGAACCGATGGGGGCACTGACACTGCTTGCTGATGCTAAACTGAGCGATCCACCTAAGGCAGCACTCGAATTGCGCAAAGTCTTGGCACTCCGCTTTAATACGATTCTCGTCGGTGACGGCCACTCCATCTTTAAAGACGCACGCCAACACCTCGTTGATTGCCTGCAAGCGCGTCGAGACATCTACATCAACCGAATTCATATCGATGAAATCGCGTGGCAATATAAAAACGCCCCTCATCCTTACGACTTTGAGGACAAAGACATTGATCCACTCATTGGTGGCAAAAATTTAGGGTATCGTGTGATCCGTCTCCAACCCGGTAAGATGAGTTTCCCGATGCATTTTCACAACTTCGGTGAAGAGATGTGCTACGTGATGGAAGGCACCTGTACACTCAAAACCCCACGCGGCGATGCAGAGGTAAAGGCAGGTGATTTCATCGCGTTTCCACCGGGCACAATTGGCGCGCATAAGTTTGTGAATAGCAGCGATGCCCCAGTCACGCTATTCATTCTCGGTACGACGACACCACACGACGTAAGCGAATATCCTGACTCCAACAAGGTCCTGCCTTATGTCGTTGGAAAGATTTACCGAAAAGATCCGAGCCTGAGTTATTGGGATGGCGAGGTGTAATAATTACGGGACTTACGCACATTTAGCATGTGGTAGGAGGTTTTATTTTTAACCCCCTAAATCCCCTTTATCAGGAGGACTTTAAGACGGAATTAGTAAATTCTATTTTGATTTACGGACGCTTTGATTCTCTTTTGCCCGTGCATCTACCAACTCCGGACTGACGATTCCACGCAAAGCAACTTCCATTTCACTACGTTTTGCTGCATATTCAGGTTTTGGTGCCAAATCATTGTTTTCTAACGGGTCAATCTTCACATTGAACAATTGCGGTTCGCTACCGACGTAATGACACAATTTGTAATCTCCACGCTTGAGCATAAAACCGGCGTTGAGCATCCCCATGTGATGGTATTCTGAAAATACAGTCCGCGTTGTCTCATCCGGTTGGTTTCGGGCCATTTCCAATAGACTATCACCGGGTAAATCGGACAGTGGTTCCAAATCAGCGATTTCCAACAAAGTCGGCAGGACATCTACCAAAGAGACGTTTTGTGCCACGCGACGGGTCTCACCCGACGGCAGCCGCAGCATTAATGGCACCTTCACCGCGGGTTCATAGAAGCACTGCTTCTGCCAGTTCCCGTGGTGCCCTGCCATTTCACCGTGATCGCTGGTATAGATGACGACAGTATCTTCGCGTAATTCGGACGTATCAATTGCTTCAAGTATCCGTCCAATCTGAGTATCAAGAGACGAAACAAGCGCGTAATAGGAGGCTAACGCACAACGCACAGTCGCTTCAGGCGGTGGAATATCGTTCCGCCACGCCCAACGGTGGTGTTGGATGATGGGGTGTTGAGATTCAAGCGGTTCGTTCCATGTATTAGGGAGTTCAAGCGCGTCTGGGTCGTACAGTGAGTAGAATTCCGGCGGGGCAATTAGCGGGAAGTGTGGGTGCATGAATCCGCAATAGAGCAGAAACGGCTTGTCATCAGGTGCAGCCGCTTTTTCGCGGAGGAAATCCACTGCCAAGTCTGTGACGTTTCGGTCATATCTCGTGTGTTCGTGATCCCCCGGTCCGCATTCAGCGACGTGCGAATTGGAGCCGCGACGTGCGTCCGGAGTGCGTCGCGGGGGACGACCGGTTGTGTGCCGCCACCGAGGTAGATCGTCCAACAAACGATGTGAAAATCCGAGCAGACGATCAGTCCCGTTGAAATGTGTCCGTCCACACAACACGGTCTCATAACCCGCTTCTGTTAAATAATCGCCCCATGTCTGGTGGTGTCGATCCAATATTGCCCCTAAATCCCACGCTTCAATCTGATGCGGATAGCGTCCGGTGAGCATAGACAAGCGTGAGGGTGTACAGATTGGATAATTGCAATAGGCATTGTCAAAAGTGTAACTCTGTCCCGAAAGGCGATCAAGATGTGGCGTTTGGACAACCGGATGCCCACTATTCCCCATCACAGCACCCGCGTGTTCATCTGAAAATAGAAAGACGATATTCATCAATCTTGGGCTGAAGCCCTTACTCCTTTTTCTATTGGCTTGGATGTCAAAATATAGTATAATCCTATCACATCATTGGTAAAGAATACAACCCGTATATGCAACTATAGTGAGATATGCAATTACTTATAGTAAATCCCATAATTAACTATACACGTATTGCAGGCGGGGTTTGAAACCCTGAAGAAATACGCAGAAATCCGCAGAAATACCCAAGCAATACGCAGAAATACCGTTTTTGATAGGGTGTTTCTTGTAAGCAAAAACACCCCTATCAAAGACCCCAAGCAAAAACCCTGCAATGGGGAGGTTGCTGTTCCCTAAAGTGTAAACATATTTTCGGGCTTTACTATAAAGGTTACGGCGGGGTTACATGAAGATTAAGAATTTCAGGGCTTATGCAGTAGGTGGAGGTTTATTTAGAAGCGGCTCGGGAGGTTGCCACCCTCCCGAGCCGCGGTTTAGAGGTAACTCGATAGGGTTGCCACCCTTCCGAGCCATGGCACTGCCTAGCGGACTATCCACTAGGTCAGTTGTCAGTACAAGTTTAAAAACGCAATACTTTATAATCAGTTACATGGCAGGGTTATTTAGTTTTACATATTCACTTTTTTATATATCTATGTATATTTTCTGCCGAGGGAAATTTAACTGACAATGGATAGCACAACGACCTCTCGACCCAATATCGTACTCATTATGTGTGATCAGATGCGGTGGGACGCTGCCGGATTCGCTGGCAGCCCAATCGTTCAAACGCCGCATCTCGATCGGTTGGCAGCAGGCGGGGTCTGCTTTGAAAACGCTTACTGTGCATCACCGGTCTGTTCACCGGCACGGGCAAGTTGGTTAACTGGACTCTATCCGCATGCGCATCTACAACTACGGAATTATGGAACCCAAAGGATGGGCGAATTCGGCGGCTACCTACCGCATGACCGTATCACTCTCGGAGATGTGCTTAAAAGCGCTGGCTATCGCTGCGGTATCGTTGGACCGTGGCATCTGGGGGACGACCACCGCCCACAACACGGATTTTCCGATTTCTGGTGTACCTACCGTTATCTCGGAGACCATCCAGACCCACTCTTTGATTATTTTGAAACGGAGGGCGTTGAAAACCTCTATCGTTCAAAGGCACCCGGAATGACACAGTACGGAAATATCTTGGAATTCGGCACGATTACAGACCCACGACAGCAACGCACAACGTGGACAATTGACCGTTCACTCGAATTCATTCAACAACAAGATGATGATGTCCCGTTCTTCCTGTTCGCGAGTATCAAAGACCCACACCCTCGTATTCTCGTGCCGCCGGAGCTTCCCGCACACTATCAAGAAGAAGAGATGCCGCTACCTACCTCGCTACGTGACCCGCTCGATAGGAAACCCGAATTCCAAACGCGAGGAAAATTTCGTATCCCTTCAACGGTCACTGATGCTGAATTTCGGCGAATGATGACTTACTATTACGCCTTGATTACGCACATCGACGATCAAGTCGGTCGCTTACTGAGTGCCCTTGAGGGAACGAATACGGTTGTCGCCTTTATGAGTGATCACGGTGAGTTGCTCGGCGACCACGGCTTTACCGAGAAGTGTCTGATGTATGAAGGTTCAGTGCGCGTGCCATGTCTGCTCTCATGGCAGAACCATTTGCCATCCGGTTTCCGAGTCAAAACTCCCTTAGCGGGTGTGGATCTGATGCCGACATTGCTGAGTTTCGCGGGTCAGGCTCCAGAAACGCCGATTGATGGACGATCCGTTGCGGCGGCAATTTTAAACGGACACCAACCGGAAGATCAACCGATCTTCGCTGAAATCGCCAGCCTTAACGCGATTTATCACAACGCCGACGCACCCGAAGAACTGGCAGCGCATATCATGATTGTCGATGGTCCCTGGAAATATATACGGAACCGTTTCGATATTGATGAATTGTACGACTTAAAGACAGACCCGGGCGAGATGCAAAATGTCGCTGATCGTCCAGAACACCAGAACCGCATCGCGCAGATGCGCCAGCAGATCAGAGAGATGGTTCGCCAGACGGGTCCTGGTCCCTACGCGTGGTGTTTGTAGCCACAACCCCACCAAGAATTGGTTGCGTCCACCTCCCATTTGACGACATTTCTGACCACTTTTTGGAGTGTAAACGTGATCTCCCGATCCTGTCCTTATGTTAACCTAAAATTTGCAATTTTTTTGCTCTTGTGCTATATTATTTAAACTAGTTCGGGTGGCACTGCGAAGCATACTGCCCGGTATGTCTACCCCTCCACCTTTGCGGGTGGATAGAACGGACTGGGACATCGGAAGAACTTAAAAAATGAAAGACATTAGGTAAATCGTGCTTAAGAATTTGTTTGACACTGATCAGAATATACGTTTTTCTTCTGTGATTTTTACTTAAAAAGTTGAGTTTAAAGCAGTGACTGAAATAATTTCAAATGAGAAGATTCAAGCGTTTATAGAAGAACGCAAGTCCATACATGACCAATGGCGAGACAAGTTTTTTACAAGATGGAATGGCAATAGTAAGGAGCGGATCCTGGAAATTGTAGGGGATGCTGGTCATGAATTTAGGGTTATCGTTAGAGAAAATAAATTTAATCCATCAAGGAACTTTTCTGTGATATTAGGGGTTTATTATCCCACGCCAAATAAGGTTTTTCGTTTACTCCGTTATAATGGTAGTAATCACTGTCACATGGGACATATTCGTTATGAATGTCATATTCATCGTGCAACAGAGGAATATCAGAACGCTAAAGAACGAGAAGATTCTTATGCCGAAAAAACCTCTCGCTATCAAGATGTATTTGATGCCCTTGGATGTTTAATGGATGACGCTAATTTTCAGGGCAACCATACACTTTTACAGGAGGTAAAATTATGTCTATTGGGACTATAGAGAAGGATTTTATTGACAGCATTTCAGCAGAGATAGAGCTTGTTCCTGATGGGAGAGACCGTTTCTACGTGTATACTCCGTTCAGATTCAACGACGGGGACCACATCTCTATTATCTTGAAGAAAGAATCTGAAGGGTGGATACTTTCTGATGAAGGGCACACCTACATGCATCTGACCTATGACATAGATGAACAGCAACTCTTTAAAGGTATCCGTCAAGATATTATATCAAGAGCACTTTCTGAGTTCGGAGTTAAGAATCGAGACGGCGAATTGATACTTGAAATTAGAGGCACCGATTATGGAAATGCCCTATACGCATTTGCTCAGTCACTGCTAAAGATAACAAGCGTGACATCTATATCTCGGAAACATACTCACCGAAAAACATTCATGAGCGAGTTTAAAGATATGATGTATAGCGTTGCTTCAAAAGATCGTATTGAATTGGACTGGTTTCACGAAGAACATGACCCTGAGGGTAAATATAAAGTAGACTGCCGAATAAATGGGATGGGAACGCCGCTTTTCGTCTACGCCCTGTCCACGGATAGAAAGGTCAATCAAGCAACAATCGCTCTCTATGAATTTAAAGCATGGAAACTCCCTGATTTTTGCTCTGTAGGGATCATACGAGATCGAACAAAAGTCAGTCGGAAGTCAATAGATTACTTCCGAACCGTTGCCGACGACTGTTACCCATTAGAAGAGAGTCATAGTAAAATCAGACAGGTCCTCGCTCTTGCATTATAATAAAAGGTAAAATTATTTTCCTATGAAAGTCTTTGCAAGTCCATATTTAATTTTGCTTGCTGTTTTTTGCGTGTTTGGTTGCGACGGTGAAGTAGACACGGACAAGCCAAAACCTTCGGCCTCGCCTATTCAATCGGAAAAAGATACCGTTACAGGCTTGGATAAAACGCAAAAGTTTGATGTTGTGGTGCTGATTGATGGTAAAACTAATAGTGATAAGACCGTCTCTCTGATTGTAAAAGGCAGTTTATTGCTCGACTTGATGGAAAAGGATATAACCATTCTGGAAAAACCGAGAACTGACAATATCAATAACTATGTTATACATCTTATAGGGTCTGAACATGGAAAAAATAGTATCGAGGTAAATGTAATGTATGCCTTTTCTCCACGTTTGACTTACAAAGGAACTTATGACGATATAGAAACAATCTCTGCGGATATTTCAGAGAATATGCAAAGGTTCATAGAATACTGCCAAGATCCCAACAATTTTAGAGGTGCTAAATAGAAAAAGGGCGGTTTATTCGCCCTTTTCTCTCCGATCCTGCGACAGAAAGGAGGCGAATAATATGTTAAAGCGTATTGTTGTATTTTCTGCGGGTGCCGCTATTACAAAGCCTTGTATAGAGATTGTATCATAGAACCTTTCAACGCGTATGCTCAAGAAAATATGGAGTGGTTTACTCAAAGGAGATTTCACTACGTTTTTGGATGTATAGGACGACAAGTTAGATTTGACGGTATTGGCAGACCAACATATGCTTTCTTAACACCGTTTAACCCAACCTACGGTACTAAAAATTGGCACCTATGGTGCGGTGTTTTTGCTTGGGTGTTTCTTCTAGGAAACCGCACCTACCGGATCTAGGGAAGGCAGTGGACCATGCAACTTAAACATCTCAGCCAATCAGCATTTGTCCGAAGGATATCCATTTGGGCACTATCAATCGGACTCTTGTTTTTCGGGTTTTTCTCTAACACATGGCGAGTCGCTGATCAGAACTGGTTTGCGACACATCAGAAAGACACCGAAGCGCATGTCATGGGTAGAATGGTCAAATCTCGTCAAGATGGTATCTTCTCAGCGGGCGGTCTGAACGGTTGGGGTACAGCGAAAAGTACGGATGCAGAATGGATACCTTCAACAGCACTGGGACCCCAATATACAGCGTACCTTTACGAGCTCTCCTTTGAAAAATTTTCAACGTATAATTCACAACCTGCCGGGCAAGGGATGGTTTTTAGTCTACTGGATAGACTTATTCCCCTATCGCCGCAAACAAAATTAACGTTATTCTATATCTTGACGGCTTTACTTTCTGCAGGCGCGTTGACATGCATCGTAGGTTGGTTCTATGAGGAATTTGGTGGGTGGGTCGCGATATTCGTTATCGGTTCGGCTGTGTTGTCTCAATGGTTAACGGTCTTTGGTAAAAATCTTTGGTGGAGTCTATGGGCTTTCTATTTACCGATGATTGTCGTTATGTACTACCTCAAACGCCACAGAGTTCCCGCAGATCGTCAGTTCATCAGGTTTGGAATCCTAATCTTCATCGCAGTTTCCATCAAGTGTTTCATCAACGGCTATGAGTATATTACAACCACACTATTAATGATGATGGTGCCGTTCGTCTACTATGTCATTCTCGACAAATGGAGCCGCCCCCAATGTGTGAAATGGACGCTCGCAGCCGGACTCGGATCAGGCGTGGCAATCTTTTTCAGTTTCATCATGTTATGTTTCCAGATCGGTGCCGCCAAAGATGGGTTTATGGACGGCGTTGCGCATATAGTCTGGTCTTTTGGAAAGCGCACGTATGCAAATGCAGAAGACTATCCACCCGTATATGCTGCCAGTCTGGAAGCAGGAACAATAGGCGTGGTCATTACCTACATGAACGGTATTTTCTTTGATCTCAACAACTATCTCTCTCAAGCAAATTCATTTGTCTCTAACTTCCTATTGAAAGTCCGCTATTATTATCTGATCGTTCTTTTTGTTGTGATGTCTGCGCTGCTGTTTTGGCGCAGCAATAAAGAGATACTGGCAGCGCGACGACCGCACTATATGGCATTAATCTGGACGACATGGTTCTCAATTCTGGCACCGCTATCGTGGCATGTCATCTTCAAGGCACACTCGTACATCCATACACACATGAGCTTTCTCCTCTGGCAAATGCCTTTTACTTTCTTCGGCTTTGCCGTGTTCGGAGCTACTGTTATAACTTGGACGAAAAAGACTGAGTCAACGCAAGGTTAGGTTGCGTAGTCGTGATAACATAACCCAAGTCTGAACGAAAAAAGAAAACGCAAAAAAAAATAGCACGGAGGGTATATGAGCGTTAATCGATTGGATCAATGGATTCGCAGAGACCGGTTGCGTCCTAACGAAATAGAGGGTAACCGCTTCTTAAAAGCCGCCAGTCTCTTCGCAAGAACGGCTATAGAATACGGGAGAGACAGATACAGTGGCAAAGATATGCCGCTCTTTGCCGATTGCCTCCATACCGACCATTTGAAGGCACCGAGATCGATGACCTCCCACCGCACAGGCACTGAACCGAAACCCGCCGTTTGGAGTTTCTTTCAGAATCAGCAGAACCTGATGCGATTGCTGGCTGCTTTAAGCCAGTTCACTGGGGATGGTAAATACGTCCATGCCGCGGGAGCAGCCGCCGATTACATGTTCAACAATTACTGGTACCCAGAGAGTGGCGTTCTACATTGGGGCGGACACGGCTATGTGGACTTGGGAACCGGTAATCGGTACGGCTTGAAGGGCGTTGTCCACGAAATAGAGGACGTGTATCCGTACTGGGAATTGCTGAGAACCGTGGATCCCGACCGCGGCGAGATGCTGATGAAAGGGATTTGGGAAGCAAACATCAAGGATTGGGATGCCTTACACTACAACCGACACGGCGATTTCAAAAAACAGGTCGATCATGCGAATACTTGGAACAGACCTTGGAACGGATACAAAGACCCCGAAATCAGTGGTGATCTCTCGTTTATCAGTGTGGCACTGGATCTGGCTTACGCCGCATATAGCTTGGGCTACCAAAAGCAGGAAGAGGCACCGCGAATTTGGGCGGAACGCCTCCTAAATCTGATTATAAAGCAGCGGGATCCAGGGACTGGCATCTGGCCGAATCTGGTGCATCCGCAAAGCGGCAAACGCGGGCTAAACGTCTTCGGCAGAAAATATCCGCAGGCAACCGAACCGAGGGTCTATGTCGGCAATCAGTTGAACCACACGATTACCCAGATGATGGGAATGCTGACAATCGTAGAAAATGCCGAAAAATATGGTCGCATCGGGGAAATGGCACACATCAAAGAGGCAGTTGCACAACACATCATCGGTTTCCTCAACGCTTCTTACGACCCGAAAAACAATACGCTGAAAAGCATCGTTATTGATGGGACGGATCTCACGGGTTTTCGGATAAAGGGACCTTTCAGAGATGCGAAGTTATACTTTGGTGCGAAAGAAGGCGGCGCATTCCTACCACAAAACATTACGCAGCTCTTTACCTCCGTTTGTGCGCGTGGGTATCGGGTTTCTGGAGGCAGAACTGAATTCAGAGACTACCTACGCACCATGTTTAAAGCCTTCGGCATCGGAGACATCGGTGCCGATAAAAACACCCCACCCTCGTTAAATTTTGACACAACTGCTTTGGAACCTGCTTATATCTTCGCGTTGGTGGATTTGTATCGGGTCGAACCGAAGACGGAATTTCTGGCAATGGCGGAACGGATAGGGGACAACCTGCTGCAAGGCAGACAACACCCCGATAGCGGTCTTTTTACGCTTGAAGATGACTTTATCCTCCACAGCAAGGTCATGGATAAACCCGAACTACAAGAAGGACACGAGGGGAAAAGCGTGGCTGAACTTTTACAGGACAGTCATAAAACAGCGAATCTTGATGCGATGGAGCCGCTGGCACTGCTCAGCATCTACGCCGCGCAAACTCGACAATACAACATCATGCCTGAATGGACAGCGGGTGGACTTTACCTCAAGGTCAGCAGCGTCGGTCATATTGTGGGCAAAGAGATTCAACTGTGGTTTGATAAACCCGCACTCAAGCAATTTTACAAGAACAGTAATATCAACTGCACCTGGTCTATTGACGAAGACTGAAATGGCAGACTGTTAGGAAGCTGAAGTTTAGTTTTCCTACCTCGGTTAATATCATAAGGACAGTCATCAACGATCCAATAGGCATACGTCTTTGGATTAAGATAGACGCACGTGACACTACCCATCCGTTCAACGACCCCCTTCTCCAAACCACTCCATTGTCAGTAAACGAGTTGAATTGCTCTCGCAGACGGTTTTGCTACGACTGTATCGTCAACACGGAGGTATCCGTCTGGATCAAAGTCTATGTCGTATTTTATAGAAATAATTTGTTTTTTCCCTGAAAATATTGTATATTTATAGTTGTATATAGACTCTATTATTTTTTATTTTGAAAATTATAAAATAAATCTTATTATAACTTATTATAGTTTGGACAATTTATGCCGGTTGGACATTGGGTTTTTCAATGTTTTTTTTTGACGAGTTTTGGACGTGGGAAACCTAAGGCGCGAAAAAGCATATTTATGCCCAGTGCAGGCATCTTTACATAGCACTCCGCCTTTGATAGAACCAAAATTTTTTGTGAAACTAAAAACTTTGGCAAGCACCACAAAAATTTTTTCGTCTTCACGCCGCTTCGCGAAACGAGAGCACGTTCGGTTTAGCATCAGGATGATGCTATAAACCCTGATTTTACAAAGTTGTATCGTCCGTAAACCCATAGAACACACAATGACACATCAGAAGATTGGAAGCATTGGCACGGTTTTTGCAGAGATATGAGTTTGATAACCGAATTTGCATTTTTAATTATTCAAACTCACGTTCTATTTAAGAACTTGATTGCATGTTGCAATCTAAACCAATGAAAAGGAGTTTATGATGAAAACTTTAGTCATGAAACGAAATATACTCGTATCAATTTTCACAATAATGTTGTTGATATATAGCATGCAAGGCATTGGTTATGCTCAAGGAGCACCTGATCCTGTTGCTGAATTCGCTGATGCCAGTTTGGCCGAAGTGGTACGTAGAACACTGGGACTCGAAAGAGGAGATACAGTTGATATCCTTAGAATTCCTAAAGCGGAACTGGTAAGACTCACATATCTGGATGCTAGTTGGAGGGAAGTAGATGAATTGATACTTGACCTCACAGGCTTGGAACATGCAACCCAGCTCAGAGAGTTGTATCTCGGAGATAATCGAGTCAGTGACATTACGCCCCTCGCACAACTCACAGAGCTCAGAGAGTTAGACCTCACAAGGAACGAAGACGTTAGTGACGTTACACCCCTTGCACAACTCACAGAGCTCAGAGAGTTGTATCTCACAGGTAATCGGGTTATTGACCTCACGCCCCTCGCGCAACTCACGCAACTACACATGTTAACTCTCGCCGCTAACGACATCGTTGATATTACACCCCTTGCACAACTCACACAACTACGGAAATTATTTCTTGGCGGTAATAACATCATTGATATAGTTCCACTGGCACAACTCACACAACTACAGACGCTAAATGTCAGCAATAATAACATCAGCGATATCGCGCCGCTAGCACAACTCACACAACTACAGACGCTATATGTTGGCGGTAATGACATCAGCGATATCGCGCCGCTAGCACAACTCACACAACTCACGTATTTATATCTTGTTGATAACAAGATCCGTGATATTACCCCGCTCGCACAACTTACGCGACTGACAACCTTATTCCTTTCAATCAATCAAATTAGGGATATCAGTCCGATCGCACAACTAAAACTCTTGACAGCACTGCATATCTCACGTAACAAAGTGAGAGACATCACACCCCTTGCGCAAGTAGAATCGCTGGAGAAAGTAAATCTTAGTGATAATGAAATCCGTGATGTTACGCCTCTTGCACAATTGGCGGACGCATCCTTGACGGAATTAGATCTCCAAAACAATCAGATTCGCGACGTTAGTCCATTGGCAGCCTTGGTGTATCTTGAAGAGTTGTCCCTTGGAGGTAATCCGATTATCGATACGTCTCCGCTTAGTTCAATCTTGGATGAGAACCCAGATTTTAAAATCGATATTGAAGTTGCTCGAGTAAAAGGAGGGCCAACAGTAACATTATCGAGTCCTCAACCGTTGATTGGAACAACGCTCGACGGAAGTGTCGTGACGTTGAAACTAAGCAGTGGAGTCTTTAAATTTACTCTGCCAGAAATTCGAGACGCTATCACAATTTTCGGTATTACTGGCATCACTTTTGATCGGGGTGACATAGAACGCGTCAGCAACACAGAGGTGAGAATTAAGCTTACATTCAAGGGGAACATTAACGAAGATACCACGCTAACCTTTACCGTGAGACCAGGGGCAATACAGAACTACCACGGTTCTGCACTCACCGCAGAAATACCTGTTTCTGCAGATGCAGAAACAGTCGGGACGGATGCCTCAACCACCGATGCTACACTGAGCATCTCACCCGCTTCGGTAGGATCCCCTGCTGTTGGGGAACAGCTAGAACTCAGTCTAAACATTACACGCGGCGAAGCGGTCGCTGGTTATCAAGCAACCGTGCAGTTTGATACAACGGCACTCCGTTATGTCTCAGGCGCAAATGGCGATTATCTACCTGCTGGGGCGTTTTTTGTGGAACCGAAAGTGGAGGGCAATCTCGTAAAACTCAACGCCGCATCTCTCGCTGGAGAAAGCAATGGAGACGGTACCCTTGCCACACTCACATTTGAGGTTATCGCCGTAAAAGCATCTACTTTGATGTTATCTGATGTGCTGCTAACTAATAGTGCTGGTGAGGCTTTTGTGCCAAAGGTTGAAAATGCAGAGATAACTGAAACCCCTCAACTCAAAGGTGATGTCAACGGTGATGGGATTGTCAACATTCAGGATTTAGTGTTAGTTGCTGGGCAGTTGGGACAAACAGGCGCAAATAGTGCGGATGTTAACGGCGATGGACAAGTCAATATTCAGGACCTTGTCCTTGTTGCTGGCGCATTAGGGACCACTGCCGCCGCACCCTCTTTGCATCCGCAAGCCTTAGAAATGTTTAGTACTATAGCGGTCAAACAGTGGCTTTCCACCGCTCAGCAATTAAACCTCACAGATACAATGTCACAGCGCGGTATCCTGTTCCTACAACAACTCCTTGAGGCATTGATTCCCAAAGAGACGGCACTGCTCGCTAACTACCCGAACCCGTTCAATCCAGAGACGTGGATCCCGTATCAGTTGGCGAAGGACGCGGATGTTACACTGCACATCTATGCTGTGAACGGAACGTTGGTGCGGACGTTGCCGCTTGGATATCAACCCGTAGGGATGTATCAGAACCGAAGTCGTGCGGCGTATTGGGATGGTAAAAACGCATTCGGTGAACCTGTCGCAAGTGGTGTCTATTTCTACACACTTACCGCAGGTGATTTCACTGCAACGCGCAAGATGTTGATACGGAAATAGCGAATAAATTGAAAAGTAAAGCACGCATTTTGCCTGTTTTACTTCTACATCCTGCTTTAAATTCTTAACGCTTCCTTTTCATTCACGAAGGAGACATATAAAAATGTTTCAAATAGAAAATCTTAGTCTGTTTTGATTAGTTAGTTTTTCTGCCGCTCTTATTATCGGAATCATCGGTTGTGGTGGTGATAATGATAATAAGTGGGTCGGTAGTGGAATCTTGTGTCCGTTTAATTATGTACGATTTCCGACAGAGGTGAAACATGGAACAAAATATTTTTCTTATTGCTAATATTGGGAATATCATTGTTAGTATTGCATATTTAGTGTTAACTGTCTTTTCGGTTTACATATTCTTTAGATTTTATGATACGCTCAAACATATCCGAATAGCGTGTCAATTGTATGTAGCACAAAATCTCCGAATAATGGAAAAAGCGAAACAGATGCGGGAACAGTTCGATGATATGTCTATACACGATATTGCGAATATCTTAGATGTTGATGTTAGCATAGTACAACATTGGCTTGAATTTGAAGAGGAGAAATAGTGTGAAAGTTCGCTCAACATTTCGTATTTTGGCTTTATTGATAGCATTGCTAATCTTTAGGAGCCACTCTGTCTTTGGGAGAGGACCGCGTCCAAAAAAGCCTGAAGTTAAGAGAAAGCCAATTTCAGCAGAGGTCCAAGCCAAACGGGATGCTGAGGATGATTTGAATAAGCGGTTTTGGATAGGCACCGGTTGTGCTTTTATATTACTCCCTGCATTAGGTTGTTTCGCTGGTGCATCGGTTGCGCGCGTCAACCCCGGCTCCGACTTCGATGCAGAATGCGGGCTTGCTATTGGTTCGATACTTGCTGCAGGCCCACTCGTTTTGATGC
The DNA here is from genome assembly GCA_003635255.1 of Candidatus Poribacteria bacterium. GTDB lineage: Bacteria > Poribacteria > WGA-4E > WGA-4E > WGA-3G > WGA-3G. The sequence continues at coordinate 31,974 of PYJC01000054.1, forward strand.
TTGGGCATCAACCAACGCCACCCCCTGAGCGTTTCATCGGAAAATCGCCTGAATATATTGTTGTTTACACAAATGTCTACAAGAAAAGAACCCGACAACTCAGCAGACCATATACAGCACAGGGGATGGTCATCGGATGTGTCATTACAGGGGGGTTGGGAATTTTAATGGGCCAAATTTTTGAAAACTTGGAGTAAGGAAAGGGAATAAAATGAAAGGACGTTCAACGTTTCATATTTTAGTGCTTCTCGTGGTGTTGCTAACCTTCAGCAGCCACACTGTCTTAGGGAGAGCGCGGCCAACAAAGCCTAAAGTTGAGAGAAAGCAAAATCCAATAGAGCTCCAAGCCAAACAGGATGCGAAAAATGATGTTAATAAATTTGCTTGGTTTACTGCTGGTCTTATAGGATGTGCTTCATCACGGGCGATGATAGAGTTAATCAGCAGGAGAGGCGGTCTTCCCGATAATTCATTGGGTCTATCTTTAGGACTTCTTGTTGTGGTGGTACCAACTTTTTCCCCTATTGTTTCTGCCGCATCTGTTTCATCCGCTCCACCCCCTGAGAGACTTTTGGGAAAATCATCCGAATACGTTAATGCTTACGTTGACAGTTACGGAAAAGAAGTCAAACGACAGCGGGTTATATCAAGTGCAGCAGGCTGCGGGGTAAGCTTGCTCGCTATTGGTGTAATGAGTATACAAGTCATTCAGTAAAATGAGGGGCTAACCCGAGAAACCTTCCAGCAAGGCACTAAAAAACTTGTAGGGCAAGTACTATTCGTCTGTCCATCTTTAAATTGTAGATAGATTAATTCGTAGTAGTGCGATTTATCGCACGTCTCCGCTCAGAAACGGGCAATAATGCACTTCGCATTTGGGCTAGTACGCCGCAGAATTGTCCTACTACGAACGAGGTTACTTCTAATTTTACACTTGACAGACGACTATGTCTTAACCCTACAAGTTTTATAGTAAAGCACGAAAATAAGTTGATACTCCACGATAACGTTACCCGCTCGTAGGGGCTGGGTAACCCAGCCCCTACGGTCAACCGCGCGTCCAAATAATTATGGGCTTTACTATAATAAGCATTGCGTCCTGAACGGAATTTATTTTCACTGTGAATAGTCGTTGCGTTTTGCTGGGTCATCCGTGAAGTATTCGACGAACTCCCATTCAAAACCATCCGCATCAATGAAATAGATGCGTTTTCGGTGGGGATGCGGCCCAACTTTATACCCTTCTTTATAGCCAGCAGCCAGCAAGCGTTCTCTGATGCCTTCAGCGTCATCAACAGCAAAACCGAGATGGTTCACATACCTCCCCTTACGGTCACCTGTGAACGGCTGCTTACGGTCCGACAAGGCGATGTAAAAATCGACAGTCCCAAGATGACACCATTTCGTTCCGTTCGCATTCTCACCACCACCCCTGACTCGAAAATCTGGAAAGGCAGTTGTTAGAAAATCGATCGCTTTTTCAAGGTCATTCACGGTCATATTCGCGTGTTCAAGATAACGACTCATTTTTAGATCCTCCTTAAAGTTTGCGCTACAAATACGAAATTCATGTTAATAGCCTTGCAAGTTTCGTGCCAAATATTCAGGTCCCTATACAATTGAGATATATCAACATTTTATGGGTTAAAACGGAATCTCAGATTTTATCGATGTATTTCAAATCTGAAACAAAACCCGAATTAATCGCTTAGGGAGCTTGGAAACAAAGGTTATTTCACAAATGAAACGTTTTTCATTTATGAAACAAAACGCTTGACATCCGCTTCACTCTATGATAATCTGTAACCCATAGATAACAAATCCTGTGCAGGCGTGGGGAGAAAATGGTGAAGTGGATTAATATTGCTAAAACAACTGAAATTGAACCGGGACAGAATATCGTCGTCAAATGTGACGGTGAAGACATCGCGATCTTCAACGCAGGTGAAGCGTTTTATGCCGTCAATAACGCTTGTCCGCATCAGGGCGGTCCGCTCAATCAAGGCGTATTGGAAGACAACCGGATCACCTGCCCGTGGCACGGTTGGCAATACGACCTAAAAAGTGGATGCCCTATCACCACGCCGAACCTCCGAACCTATCCACTCCGGATTCAGGGAGAGACGCTTCAGATTGCAATTACGGCTGAAGTCTCAGCGAACAATAGGCTGGAGGATACCCTTTTTAGCGAAACCCTCGGCACCGATCAGGTCTATGGAATCCTTGAGCAGATTCAGCTCGGAAAGACACTTGATGAAGTCTTTGAGAACATCCACGCTGGACTTCAGAACATAGTGCCGCATAACCGGTTGGGCATCGCACTCATTGACGAATCCTCTGGTAATTTAGTGCAGTGCAAAACGAAATCCAACAGAAAAATCTTGCTGGACAACGGGTTCTCAGCAAAAATCAAGGGGTCAAGCCTTGAGCCTATCCTCAATTCAGGTGAAGCGCGGATTATTGACGATTTTAAGGAAATTCTCGCAAAAAGACCGACGCCCTGGACAAGATTGATGGTTCAAGAAGGGATGCGCTCCAATCTGACACTTCCGCTTAAGGTGCAGGGTAAACCGATTGGAGTCGTCTTTTTCACGAGTGAAAAACCCCGGGCATTCTCCGAGGCACATATTGGGCGCCTCAAACCCATTGCCGGACAACTCTCAATTCTGATTGAAAAAGGGAATTGGACAGACAAACTCGCCGAAAACAACAAACGATACCGCACACTTTTTGAGATGTCCAACGACGCAATCTTCATCTGTCCATCGCTAACGGAAGCCTTCGTTACCGTAAACGAAAATTTCTGTGCATGGCTCGGTTACACACACCAAGAACTCGTCAATCTGTCACTGCGTGACCTAATGCCTCCCGATGAATTTCAAAATACCCGCGAAACGCTCAAAAGCCTCGATCAACAAAACCCTATTACTTTCCAAACGGAGTTGTCCCGTAAAAACAGAAATCGCTTACCGTTGGAAATTCGCGCCATCCGAATCGCGCATGACGAGCGGGAATTCATCCAAGGGTTTGCGCGTGATCTCTCGGAGGTAAAGGCACTCAGTGCCCAACTCAAAGCGCACCATTCGTTTGGGAATCTCATCGGAAAAAACCGGAAAATGCAGGAAATTTTCGAGTTAATTCAACTCGTCGCACCGATGAAAACGACTGTCCTGATTCAAGGCGAAAGCGGAACCGGCAAAGAACCTGTTGCGCACGCAATCCACTACAATAGCGAGCGGGCAAAAAAACCCTTCATCCGCGTCAATTGCGCTGGCTTAATTGACAATCTGCTGGAGAGTGAACTCTTTGGACATGTCAAAGGCGCGTTTACTGATGCCATCGCAACGCGCGAAGGGCGATTCGCAGCTGCGGACGGTGGCACGCTTTTTCTTGATGAAATCGGCGAGTTAAGTCCCGGTACACAAGCAAAGTTGCTTCGCGTCTTGCAAGAGGGCGAATATGAAATGGTCGGTTCAACCGAGACACAGAAAGTAGATGTCCGCGTCATTGCAGCGACAAATCGAATTCTGAAAACAGAAATTGATGCTGGACGTTTCCGCGAGGATTTATACTACAGGCTCAACGTCGTCCCGATTACGCCGCCGCCACTCCGTGAAAGACGAGATGACATCCCACTTCTCATTGAACACTTCATCGAAAAATTTAGTCAACAGACGCAAAAATCCATTCATCGCATCTCACCCGATGCCCTTGAAATCTTAATGGATTATACCTACCCCGGCAATGTGCGAGAGTTGGAAAATATCATAGAGCATGCATTCGTCAAATGTCAGGGTGGCAGCATTGAAAAGCAACATCTACCGCTCGACCTTATTTCGTCGAGAGATGATATTGTTACGCAGGCACTCAAGGAAAGCAACCCACTTGCGGCATTGGAACGTGAATTAGTCCAACGGGTTTTGGAGGCATCTGATGGAAAGCCGCAGCTCGCTGCACAACGTTTGGGGATCAGTCGTACCACCCTATGGCGAAAACGCAAGGCAGTATAGTTGAAGTATCGGGCAATCGCTTTATGGTAGAACTTACAGGAAATCCGGACGCTTGAAGTTTAACTCCGACACATTTTTTCATTGACAACTTCGTTGTGGTTAACATATTATAGCACTAAGCGTTGACCTATTCCTGTTGTCCGAAAGGAGTACCGAAAATGGCAAAAGTCCTCTCACTCGTCGCCTACGACGATTTAGAAAACCAAGTTGAAGCACTCGAAAGGGACGGTTACATCTATTTCCCCAGTGTGCTTGATGCTGAGGAAGTCGCCGAATTGCGAGCAACCATGGACCGATTAGAGGCGATCCCAGAGTGCTTGGATCGACACCAGACCCCTGATAACGGCGGCAAATTCCTCAACAAAATCATTAACAACTCGTTTAATCGAGATCCGCTCTATCTCCAATTCCTTGACAAATCACCGATTATCGAAGTCGCCGAAGCGACGCACGGCGACGATTGTCATTGCATCGGTATGCAATCGTGGTTGACAGGCCCCGGACGACCGGATCAGGGGTTACATACCGATTGGCTGCCAATCGGCCTACCCGCAGATGTCCGTTCCGATCCACGCGTCAAAGTCCCAATCTTCATCACCACGGCCCATTACTATCTCAACGATATGTATGAAGAACTGGGACCGACGAAGTTTGTGCCGGGCAGCCATTACTCCGGATGTTCTCCAAACGGCGCAACCGAGTGGAATAACCGCACAGAAGAGAGTATCTTGTGCAATGCTGGGGACGTGGTACTCTTCCGCAGCGAAGTCTGGCATCGTGGCTCTGCCAATACGACGGACGAAACCCGCTACCTCTTGCAGGTACACTATGCGCAGCGGATGATTACACAGAAATACCCACCTTATCTAAATAAGTTTCAGTTCGATGAATCCATTCTCGACCAAGCGAACCCGCGACAGAGACGGCTCCTCGGCGATCATCGACCGAGCAATTATGATTGAAGGTCAGTGATGCACTTTAAAATGATGAACCGCCTTATTGCCGGACACCGCTCGTCGATGGGAACAGACGTTTGTTATATTTGCTTTACGAACCCGTAACATTTTATTCAGCACGCATCTGTAACAGGGGGAACAAATGGATAATGAAGTAATGAGTAATGAAGAGAATTATGCTTTTGATGTGGCAGGTTACTTACACGTACCGGGTGTCCTCAGTCAAGAAGAGGTGGCGGCACTCAACGCTGCATTGGATGCAGTTGGAGAAAGTGAGATGCTGTTAGGCGGAGACAGTCCACACCGCGAATTGTTCCGTGACCTACTCGTGCATCCTAAATTGGTCTGGTATTTGAACCAGATCGTGGGACACGGCTTCCGACTCGATCAGGCACCTCAATTGTTAGGGCATCGCGAGGGTGAAGTAAGCGCGCCACTCGTCGGCGGTGATGAACCGCGAAATCCGTCCTTGGCATATCGCCTACAAAACGGCCAGAGGCGTTGCCAAGGCGTGAAAGCGATCTGGGCATTGGAAGATGTCGCAGAAGACGACGGTGGATTCGTTGTTGTTCAAGCAAGCCACAAGAGTAATGTCGAAACGCCCGACGATCTGGCAACCGGCGTTGATGACATGGGGTTGGTGGTGCAACCGGCACTCAAGGCAGGCGATCTATTTTTAGTCGCGGTCCCTACGCTCCAAGGTGTCCGACCATGGAAAGATGCGCCGAAAAGGTTGGTGTCCTATTCGTATGCCGCGCGTGCAGCGGTTCAATCGAATCCGCTTGGACCTTACTCAGAAACTGAGTCTCTACCCAAATGGGCAGATGAAGCAACATCTGCGCAAAAGGCGGTTATGTATGTCCCCGGGTATAAGGGTTCAAGTCCACCACCCGTGATAAATACAGACGGCGAAGAGACATGGGTAGAGGAAGACTCGACCGTCGTTCACCCATCAATTTATATCCGTGACCCAGATTCAGGAATCGATGAGAAAGAGTTCTATTTTTGGGATCTGAATGGGTATGTAGTAGTGCGGGGTCTGATGGATGAACAGTGGCTTGCAGAAGCGAATGAAGCAGTGGATAAATTCCAAGATCGGATCGTCGTAGGCGAGGAATTAGCTCGCGGGTCGATAAGTCAGGCTGGCACAGGACGACCGCTCCTGCCGGGTTTGTTAGACTTACCTGATCCGTATAACGCACCGTTTCGACGCATGATTGCGCACCCTGCTGTAGTACAACGACTCAATTGGATGGGCGGTAGCGGCTATCGCATGGGTGGCGCGACTGTATTCTGTGCGGTTCAGGGAACATCGGGGCACTCGCTACACGATGGCAATGAACCGATGACCCCCTCACGCGGTTATTATTTTAAGAACGGACGCAGTTATGCCGAAACCGTCACAATTACATGGCAATTACGTGATGTCGAGCCGGGACTGGGCGGTTTCGCATGTGTACCCGGGTCCCATAAGACGCAGTATTCCATGCCACGCGGGATTCGGACGTGTGATGATACGATGGGTTTGGTAGTCCAACCCGTTATGAAGGCAGGGGATGTCCTCTTCTTTATGGACGGTGGTTGTACACACGGGGCATTGGCGTGGAAAAACCCGATCCCCAGACGCGGGGTCCTGATTAAGTATCAGTCGAAAAACGTCAATTGGGGCGGTGGTGTGATTGATCCACAAGACCGGTGGGGCGATATGGTTGAAGATATGACCGAGGCACAATTCGCTGTCATGCGGGGCCCTGAACGCGATGGTCGTCACCGGACTGTACCGCGACTGGTTGTAGAAGACGGAAAAGTGTTCGTTTCCTACGATCCTGAAGGCGATAGTTACGCATCAAAGCATCGACGAAAACCCGGTGAAAAACGCGGGTAATGGCGGACACGCTACCACCGAATCCACAAGAAACCGGGATTGAAACGCCTTCCACAAGAGATGGGGATCGCGCTTACAGTTTTGTTGCTAAAAACAGGTTGTTTTTTTCGAGCCTCACACAACCTGTAAAACGCGGGATGTTTTTTGACATACTCCCCCCGCTAAAGCAGGGGGATTCTTAGAAAGAAACACCCTGAGCGGGGCAGATCGTGCTATCAACGACCACCGCTTGCGATATGCAAGTCTTCTGTAGCCTCCTGCAACAGTTAATGCCCTAACTGCGTGCTCTAAAGCACCTTACGAAAAGTTTTGAGTCGCTGATTTCAAATGGAATGCACCTTAAAGTGTCTTTTCCGACTAACGACTGTCAAGCATATTTTAGATATTTGTGAGGTGTATGGCTTTTACGTAGTTGTCTGAATATCAAGCAATATACCCGTGCATCAACTCACAACCCATGCCGATTACAAGAAGTATTCTATCACAAACAACTCTATCGATCAACAAAATTTAAATGCATTTTCTACATCTCCAAGCTAAAGCATGGAGTTTTGAAAATGAAGAGAATGATAAGATGTACTGGACCGTCTGGAACGCTACGCCGAATAAGATTCAACGTGCCAACCTTGATGGTTCAGCTATTGAAGACATCATCACCGACTTGAAAAGTCCACGTGGCATCGCCTTGGACGTTCCCAACGGGAAAATGTACTGGGCAGACCTTGGTGCCGGTAAGATTCAACGTGCGAATCTCGATGGTTCAGATGTTGAAGACATCATCACTGGTTTACTGGGTCCAAACGGTATCGCTCTGGACTCAGATGGAAATAAAATTTATTGGGCAGATGAGTTCAGTGGTAA
>PYJC01000055.1 GCA_003635255.1 Candidatus Poribacteria bacterium
TATTAAGCGGCTCCCCGAAGCTTATCGCAGCCTGTCACGCCCTTCGTCGACTCCTGGCACCAAGGCATCCACCGTAAGCCCTTAGTAGCTTGATAAGTAATATCATTCTACCGATTTACCCTCTCTATGCAATTGTCAAAGAACAACGCCTATATGTTAAGCGTAGAACGCTTATAGGCGATGGAGATGAGCGGAGTTGAACCGCTGACCTTCTGGTTGCAAACCAGACGCTCTCCCAACTGAGCTACACCCCCATGTGGTACCTTTTAAGTATACCACAACCGTAATATGAATGTCAAATTTATTTTCAAAATTTACCAAGGGAGGGATTGCACCTCACCGTCAGTTTTTTCAACTGATGCCCCTATCTTGAGCAATTGGCACACAAAGCAAGATTAAGTATACCACAATAATTTGAGAATGTCAAATTTATTTTGCGAAAATTTTCCAAAAACATGGATTTCGTTGAATTTTAACCAACGCCGAAGTTAAGTATATCACAAAACCTGAAAAATGTCAAATTTATTTTTTTTCCCAGCCGGAAACCGTCAGCTATCAGCAATCCGTAGAGGAATTCGGCACTGCTTTCGGGCATCCGGTGTTTTTAACCTCCTAAATCCCCTCATCAGAGAATTTTAAGAGAAAACGCGTAAGTCCTAAAAATGTTACACCAGTGTAACATTGGGTATAAATGGGTTATCGGGAAAAACCCAGTCGTTGTAAGGGTTCAGAGACAATTGTATTGTTGCTTTCCGTTGCAAAAAAAAAATAATTTGGCGAAAAGTGGGTTCGTCGAGGCACGGGGCCCTCGACGAACAACGTTTTGGGAGAACTAAGTCATAACTAACAAACAGCGGAAATCCATTACATAAACCTTAAGCATTGCCTGCGTCTGCTCCGGTTAATTCCCTCCGATCACTGTCTCTTGATCTGTATCTGGACGGCTTCCGAGCCAAAGTTTAATGGCAGGACTGCTCGCTACGATCCGCTGTCCGACTGATGCGTTGACAACAATGGTGTATGGACGCGTCTGCTGTGTACCGATGAAAGGATTCCGACGTAACTGATTACTACCCGTCGTAATAATATTCGGCACAAGGGTCAAGGTTGCTTCCGTTTGATTCCTTCGGAGCAAGGTATTTTGTCGCTGGAGGCGGACACCGAAGGGTAAACCGACAGCGGTAAGGTTCAGGTTTTGTCGATTGCCGTTTTTTCGATCAACTTTGACGACGATATCAATCCGTGCATCTGGGGTCACGACAATCTCCTCCAATTCTGTTGATAACACAATAGGTGAGGTCTCCGTGACGCTGACGACAACGTTTTTCCGTTGAACAGTCTGATCGTTATTCTGAATTCGATAGATTTCAACGGGCGTTGCGGCGCGACGGTATTCATTACCGGTAGCGGTCGTGACGGAACCGACAACTTGAACAACACGTGGCAGCAGTTCAGCATCGGATGCGGCGGTGAGCGTAATGTATCCCTGCGTTGTACCAGCACCAGAAAGAATTGCGCTCTCGCTTGCGATGACACCCGGCGGTAAGTTTTCAACAGAGAGTAGTATCGGTTCTGTAAATCCGACGCGGCGTTGCAATGTCACATCTAATAAGACAGTTCCGCCACGTCCGATATTCGGGTTATCGGGTGTTACAGCAATGGCAAAATCGGGTTTTGTTGGGCGGACATCTAAGTGGTAAACGTACCCCGCGCCACCGTTGCCCGCAATATCTTCAACTCGGACAGCATACTCACCGGGTTCATTGAAACTGTAATCAATAATAGCGTTGCGTCTGCCGCCAATACCGGCATTATTTGCCAACACCTGCCCGTTTGCATCAAGCAATGTGAGAGATGGACTCAATGGCGAATTCAGACGTTCTGCAGAAGCAGTGAGCGAATACCCACCTATATCTGCAAAGAACCCCCACGGTCCATAGCCATTCGTAATTTTGACGAGAATCTTGTTCCTGCCTTTAGAGATGGGTAACTGGATAACATCATCGGCGCGGCGCAGCGGACGGTGGACGTATTTACTAAAAACAAGCTTATCGTTCACCCATATCTTGATGGTATCGTCAGAACCGAGAGACAAGAGATAGTTCTGATCTCGGTCAGATTCAAGATAGGTTAAGGCGTAGCCTGTAACATCGTCTTCGGGGACATTCGAGAAGACATTCTCACCTCTGCGATTGGTTTTATACCACCCTATTTTTCGACCATCTTTGCCGATGTACTCTTTATCGAAATCGATCTCGGTTTCAGGCGGATAGACGGTATCAAAGCCTTTCTCATCAACGTTATCAAACGGGAAGATTACCCACCACGGACCGAGGCTTGTGCCTTCTGAGATCGTAAAGCGGTAATAATCTATCTCACCGGGTTCAGAGATACGTCCACTGATTGCGCCGGGGATTGTGATGTGTTGTGCGTGTTCGAGCTGGCGTGCGATGAGTTCACCCAACCGTTGTGCTTCTTGCGCAACGAATGCGATAATACGGTCGCGTTCAGTCAGTGTAATGTCTGCGTTCTCCTTCGCCGCCATACGTGTAATGGTGCTTGTCCATTCTTCTGCAGAGAGTGCCCGGTTGCTCGGTGAACGGAGTTCATGGCAAGCACTACACTTCGTTTCAAAAAGGATTTCGGATTCGGAAGAATGTGTCGCGACATCTTGTGTAGCGACCTCGTTTGATGTGGACTGAAGTTCGACCGCTGCTTCAATAGTTTCAGGATGCGCGTTGATGACGAATGGGAAGATGCCGTACGGCGTACGAATCTGTTTGAGTCCCGGCTGATCATCGGCTGTTAATTTGACCTGCCACTCGGTTTCGGGTAGATTTTCGCCGCCAATAACGCACTGAACAATATTGGCTTTCAGAGAAGAAGGGGGACCATATAACAATTGATTGGTCTTTGTTGGTGAATGACCTTGCCCAGTATCTGCATCAGGAAGCGTTCCACCCGCTGGGAAAAGATAGGTATTGTAAGGGAGAACACCGCCTGTTAATCGATAAACGGAATCTGGATTGCCGCGATGTAACAGATCTCGAATACGTAGGAGATAGGGACCGTCGTCCGGAAGGGTCATATCAATGAGTGGATCAAGACTATAGAACCCGTTACTGCGTGCAAGTTCAACGCCTTTGGCATCAAAAACAGAGATCGTTGGATTGAAGAACTGTTGGCTGATGTTGTTAAGTCGATACGCTTTGACGCTAAACACGTATCGTTGTCCTTTAGTCCCTTCAAACACGTAATAATCTTCATCGCCGCCTGGATTAATAACGCCGTTGATGAGGCTTGGTAATTCAATAGTAGTAGCGGATTCCGGATCGTTATTCGACTCGGTCTCAATGATATCTGGGGTTTGGCTAACTTCAAAGGGCCATGCGGTAGAAGTGCCGTGCTTGCCGACGATCCGAATTTCGCGAAGCCCGATAGGTGCGTCTGGTGCGATAGATAATTCAGCAGTTAACCCAGCACTGGCTCTTGCCGCTGATGTGAGATAGGCTACGATTTGTGTTTGTGCCTCTGCGTCAATTTCCGCGCCTTTCTCAGTAATCATCCGTTGCACGGTGGCTTTCCACTGCGCGGGTGTCATTGATCGATTGCTTGGAGATCGGAGTTCATGGCACTGTCCGCAATTCGCTTCAAAGACAGGCTTATGGGTGTCATCAATCTCACCACCAGCGGGGTGAAGTTTAGCAGTAACCCCGGGTTCTCCTTCAATAATGACCTCGTGTGCATCCTCTAAATCGGAACCCTGAATAGCAACCTCAACAGTCATCCCGGGTTGCCCGCCTGCTGGAAATAGGGAATTGAGTCGCGGGGTCCCTTGTGCAAACGTGGGGAGACTGATTGAAATAAAGAACAGTGTGAAAAGGGTTCGGAGCATACTTGTGAGGCTATATCGCCTCGCTAAAATGGACATAGTATCGGTACGCATCGTGAAGTCCTCCAAAAGTGGATAGCAGAAGTCTACTCTAACTCGTGGGTTAACGTCCGTCTGCGGAGATTCCAGAGTCGTACTTTGCCATCGCGACCACCTGCTGCCACAAATTCACCATCCGGACTGAATTTTACTGCGTAAACAGCGTCGGTCGATTCATCGAAAGCTCTATAGCGGTTCCCTGACCGAATATTCCAGATAATCACGGAATTGTCTGCGCTACCGGAGGCAATCATTGCTGCGCGATTGCTGGCGCGTCTTGGTAACACAAATCCGGCATCAACACTATAAACAGCACCTTGATGTCCATTGTATTCCCGAACAAGTGCCCCTGTCATCTCCAGTGAGTCTCGTCCGACTGCGATCTCTTCATCACCTTCTGCGGGTGTAACGCGCCATGTTCGGACAGTGTTATCAGCAGATCCAGAGACTATTACGCCTTCTTCGACTGAATACGCGAGGCTATAGACTGCGTCATCGTTAGCATCAAAGTTCACTAAGACGTTGAAAGTGTTCGGATTCCATACTTTTATGGTTTTATCTTCACTTCCGGTGACAAAGTACGTACCTCGTGGGTGATACAAGGCACATAGAACCCTCCCGACGTGTTGGGTAAGCCACTTCGCTTGTTCGTCTATCGAATCCTCGGCATCCTCAAGCATTGCTACATCAATGACAGCACTATATTCATCCATACTGGCAGTGAGCAGGGTTGTGTTATTTGGACTGAGCGCGATAGATTCAATGGTATCGCCATGAATCTCAAAACTTTTTATCAACGCTTCGGAGGCGACATCCCAAATCCGTATTTCGCCGCTTTCGGAGGCAACACCGCCCCCGGCATAGAGTCTCAAGGATGACGTTTGTTGGTCGTCCGTAGCTGCGAACTTGAGACTTCGGACCTCGCCAGCGTGTGGCTCATACGTGTGAATGATCCGTTGTGTTTCCAAGTCCCAGAGTTCAATCCACTGATATTTCCCGACAGCAAGCGTTTTCCCATCAGGCCCAAATTCAAGTGACCAGATCGGTGACAGCGGTTGGTCCGCGAAACTGATCGGTGTTATGAAGATGATGTAGGATGCTGCTATCAGGCTTCCTATGTTGCGGAGAATCAGAAAAAAGGTGCGAAGCATAGGTGCCTACTCACTGTTAGTTATCGGTTGTCAGTATTCGGTTATCAGTCAACGGGTTCTTGATGCTCGTTAAAACCAAAAACTGATAACCGAATATTGTTAACGATCTAAGCGAGTACTCCACGAATCGGTCTACCGCCACGTGAGAGCACAATGCGGACTCCATCTGAGGATTCAAGGTGTTGATTGTAATCAATACCGAGCGACTTATAGAGCGTTGCTGACAAATCTTCCGGGCGTACCGGCGTTTCGGCAGGCTCCGTTCCGAGCGGATCCGAAGCCCCGATGACTTGTCCACCTTGGACCCCGCCACCCGCCAACATGATCGAGAAGACACGGGAATGATGGTCACGTCCGGCGTTTCTGTTGATGACCGGCGTTCTACCAAACTCACCCATCGCGATGACGAGCGTAGATTCCAATAATCCGCGATCGTTCAGATCTGTGATTAAGGTAGCCATTGTTTGATCGAAAGCATTGAGTTTTCCCGGTAAAGATGAGAAGATATTGTTGTGATTATCCCATCCACCGTTACTGACTGTGACGAAGTTAACACCTGCTTCAACGAGTCTCCTCGCGAGGAGGCAGCTTTGTCCGAATGTGTCCCGTCGATATGCGTCGCGCGTTTTACCGGGTTCGGCATTGAGATCAAATGCGGCACGCGCATCATCGGAACTCATCAGGTTGTAAGCGGAAGTATAGAAATTGTCAACTGCTTCGGCAGCTGGGTTGGCTGACTCGTATTTTTTGAAGGCAGAATCAACGGCTTGACGTAAAGAGCGTCGCCGTTCAACGCGTTCAAAAGAGACACCTTTAGGGGGTTCAAGATCACGGACCTTGAAGTTCTTGCTTGCGGGGTTTCCGCCAGGTGAGAAAGGTGCGAGCGATGCGCCTAAGAATCCACCACCGCCATAAGCGACAGGTGCTGGTACAGAAATATAAGGCGGTAAAGCACTCCGCTGTTCTTTGAGTTCGGAGACAACAGCACCGTACCCTGGAACAGCAAAACCGGGTAAGGGTTGATAGCCTGTCATCATATAGTGTGTTCCACGCTCATGCGCCGCCTCTGGGGAGGTCATTGAACGGATGATGCAGAGTTTATCGGTCTGTTGTGCGAGTCTGGGAAGATGTTCACTAATTTGGATGCCGTTGACATTTGTCGCTATCGGCTTGAAAAGCCCGCGAATTTCTTCAGGTGCATCCGGTTTAAGGTCCCACATGTCGAGGTGGCTTGGTCCACCGCCTAACCAGACAAGAATAACGGATGTGGCAGTACCGAGAGAGGTTCTCGCCCCGCTAACGCTTGCTTCTGCGGTTGCGGCTTCCGCTTTGAGCCGGAAAAGGTCCGTGAGGCTTAATCCAAACAAGCCCAAGGCACCTGCTTTGAGAAAGTCCCGACGATAAAATCCTTCACAATCCGTGTGTATGCATCTGTTTTTAGCCATGGTTTCTCTCCTTGTGCTACGGGAATGGTTTTCAGTACGATTTTTTCTACGAAAAAATCTTACCGATAACAATTCCTCGTCGTGCGGTATTTACACATCAATTGCGCGAAGATCGCTTGCGTAGTCTATTTATCCACCTTTGCGCTTTCGCGATGTTGGTGTCAAACGGTTCTTTCATCTCAAAATATTCTGTATGTCCTGCATATATCTGATGCCAATCCACGATACAAGGCATCTGTTTTTGGGTAAGGGTTCGCATCAGGAAAGATCGGACTTTTGCCCGGGTATCCTGTGGCGCATTGTTAATAGCATACTTAATTTGTTCATCAGTGATAACGCGCTCCATCAGCCCCTGTGCTTGCAGTGCGTAGTAGAGCCCGCTGTCTGTCTGAATATTATGATACTCTAAATCTTGGCTTTTAATCCATGGGTCATCCCAATCAAGTTTCTCTTCGTTAATAAAAGTTTCGAGCAACCATTTTTTCGCAGCCCAATCAACACGCGGGATAACGCTTTCCCAATCTTTCTCAAGATCATTGAGTATAGACTCCCATGCAGAAAGCACCCACTCGGTTTCCTCGTCGCGTTCGGTGATGAGAGCTTGAACAAAGTTGAGATACTCCCTTTGTAAATCAATAGCAGAAATTGTTTTCCCAGATTTAAGTTCAACTCGCCAGGTGAAAGTACTATCACGAGAGATGTGCCGAATCGCGTATACCGGATCAGCAAGTTCAAAACCTGGGAGCGGTAGTTTTTCGCCGTGCATTTCGTGGAAGGCTTCAATTGCCGTGAGTAATAGCGAAGTAGCGCCTATTTTGAGTGCAGTTGCGTACTCCGACATATTAGAATCACCGACAAGGAGATGGAGCCGACGGTATTTTGTGTAATCGCTGAGCGGTTCATCTCGCGTATTGATGATGGCACGACTAAACTGAATCCATTCATAAATTTCGGTGACAATGTGATCGGCACGTTGCGAAATCTGATAATTTTGTTGCTCACTTAACTCCTGCTGGAAATCACCAAACTCAATCATCTCATCATAAACACCGACTCTACCGGCACCGGCATAAATTTGTCGGGTAACGAAGAACGGCATGAGCGTTGGAATGACAACTCGGTAAAATGGTACATCTCGGCTGACTTGAAAGTTTTCATGGCACCCAAAGGTTGCGCCTGTGAAATGGTCGATATTGTTTTTGAAGAAAGCAGTCGGCAACCCTGTATCAGCTAGGATACTGTTGATAATACATTCAATAGCTTTATCGTAAGCGACAAGATCAAAGAGCGTTCCGCATTCAGGTGTCGCATATTCGAGATGCCCCATATCAATGTAAAGCCGCCCACCATTGAACAGGAACCCGCCGTTGCCGGGGGGTTCGCCCCAGTCTCGGTAATGGATATCGCGAAGACCGAGTTCAAGCACATCGAAAACATAGTCCCGAACGCGCGCCGCAACGCCTTCAGAAGTGCCACGAACTCGTTCAGTATCTGTCATGCATCCAAATTCGGTTTCGATTCCAAAAATGCGCTTGTTCATTTTTTAATAGCCATCAGTTATCAGTTGTCAGCCATCGGTTAAGAGGTTTCTGTGAAATCAACCGGTAAAACGTGTTTCATAGTGAAACCTATAATGCAGACTTTTACAAGACGTGCGATAAATCGCACTACTACAAACGCGTCTCTGCTAAGAAACAAGTGTATGCGTGATTGTAAATTTTACCGATCCTTATTTCAGTGCGGCTTCAATCTCCTGAGCGGTAAGCAGTCGGAATTTGCTTGCGCCTTGTTGTGATGCTTCTAAAACGCCAACTTCAATTTCGCCTTCCTCACGAGCGGTATCAATAATCTCGTCCATCTGTGTAGTATTTAACTGAGTATCTTCGGATTCTGTTTCTTCTGGCTCCCGTGCGCTCAATTCTTTTCCGACCGCCCAGGTTTCTAAACCCAATTGGAGTGCAGTGGTCAAATCTCTGTCCGCGTCAGTTTGTGCGGCAGTGAGATAGTTTTGCATTCCGGTCTCAATCGCCCCTGTTCCACCGATAACAGCGAAAGAGGAATTCGCTCGGACAATACCGTCAAAGTTGATTCCAGTAAATTGATTTTTCTCAGAAGTGCTGCCGAGTTCAGCGAGCAGCATTTTGATGATATACGCTTCACCGACAATGGACTCAAATGCCTGTTTAAAAGCAGGTGCCAAGGTATAGTTAGTTAGCCGGTGTAGATTTATATCTTCAGTAGCATTTTGGAAGCCTTGGACACTGGCAGTATCGGTAACAAGCATCCGGAGGCGTTCAATATCCGCCGGGTGTCCGATTGCGGAAAGTGCGATCCGGTCATGTACCTCAAAGATTTTACGTTGTCCCTTGCTAACAGTCAAGAGCATCATGCCTTCGTTGTAGGTAATACCGACGACGGGGCTGCCGGGTCGGAGTTGATCCTCGATGTAATCTTGTCGGTCCTGAATCGCTTCTATCCAGCGATACGGTTCATCTCGCATTCTTTTAATAGTTGTCGGTTGTCAGTACGATTTTTCTGCGAAAAATCTTTCAGTTGTCAGTTACAACTCTCACTGTGAGGCAAACTAACAACCGATGACTATTCCTCTGCATTTGGTTGTGCTTCAGCGTACCATGCCGTTAAATCATCATCAGAAACGGTGTTAACGCCGGTGCGTGTTACAGTTTTAACAGTCGGAAAAATTTGTCCTTTTGCATTGTATCCGCTGGTTGCGGCATCGTACTCACTGGCGATGTCCAAAAGTCTTAAGAGCGTAATAGCAGCCTGCTGTTTGTCCATTTCGTGTAAGGCTGTTTCACCAAACCGAGACAGATAGCGTAACACCCCGCGGATCCAGATGGATCCAGATCCAGTTGTAGCAAAATTGACATTCTCAAAGTGTGCCCCGAGTGCGTCATAAAAGAAAATTTTTCCGCCATTCTCATCATCGTCGGCATCCAAGTCATACAACGCAAAGATCGGTATAACGCCGCCAATGCCTTGGAGTGCCATCGCCAGATTGTCCCGAATGAGCCGTGACAGCATTCGGAGCTTGCCTTGAAGGCTCAATTCTTGAAGTTGGCTGCGCCGAAAGTATTGAAAGGAATGCTCTAATATTCTGGCAATCTCATAAGCGATTGCGGGTGACCCTGAAATGGCAAGTACAGAATGTCTATCAATCTGCAGCACCTTTTCCGCTCGGTCATAGATAACAGCAGTTCCAGCAGTAGCACGCCGATCCCCTGCGATTATGACACCATCGCGATAACGAACAGCCACGACGGTAGTGCTGTGTGCTATCTCAACATCCGTACCCTGCTGTGTGGTTCCGGATGGCAAATCTATCTTCAAGGGATGGTTCGCGTGCCTCAATAGGTCAAGGAAATCGCCTTTGTGGTTTGCGACTTCCTGCATCGCAAGATCTCTGTTGCCGATGTCCATTCGATTCAGGAAATTGCCCGTACCGTTCATTATTCCCCCGTTCTTTGGCGGTAACGCCGGGATTGATCTTTGTCGACGCGCCGCATCCGTTTGAGCAGTTCTTGTGTATCGGGGCGACTGACTTTCTGGCGCTTTGGTCCCTCGTTATCCCCATCGCCATCACCGGGGCCGATAGGTTTTGTATCTCTCTGCTTGCGTTCAAGCTGAGCAATCATGTTGGCTGCCATTTCATTTTCTCCTTTTAGTTGTCAGTTATCAGTACGATTTTTTTCTCCGAAAAAAATCTTTCAGTTGTCAGTAGTTTTCAGTTTTCAGTTCGGTGTTTTCTCATGAAGATTAAGAATTAATCGGGTAATTTTTAGGGAAGTCCGGTTCGGTGTTTTTGCTGGGGTGTTTCTTCTAGGAAACCGAACCTACCGGGCCTGGAGAAAATATAGAATTACCCAAATATTTTATTAAACTTCATCCGAAAAAACCTTTCAGTTTGCCTCACAGTGAAAGTAACAAGAGGTGTTGGGATCGCCTAAAACTGTTAGGTAAATCTAAAACCTCTTTGCTGATAACCGATAACCGATAACTGATAACTATCTTCTCATAAGGGCAATTTTTTCATCAAGGTTTCAACGGTCGATGATGCGTCAAGAGCCGCGTTATATTGATGTGCGATTTCTGCCTCCGCGAGGGCGTTAAGGTTAATTTCTCGGGTGCGTCCGTTCACGATGAAAGTAATGCTATCCCATTGGATCGCTTTTATAGCGTCCCCGAACCGATCAACGGCCCGCCCCCGGAAATATGCGCGTGTGCCAGCAGGTGGGTTATGGAGAGCCGCTTCAATTTGATCGTCTGTGACAACACGACGCATCGGAATTCCATAGTATAGTCCTTCGTCGAGATCAATGTTATGATATTCTAAATCCAAACTCTGAAGCCATGTATCGTCCCAAGCGACCCCTTCTTCTTCTATAAAAGTTTCCAGTAACCATTTCTTTGCGACCCAATCGAGGCGATCTATCAGCGACATGGGATCCTTTTCAAGTGTGTTGAGTGTATCTTCCCATTCAGTGAGTACCCAGTCAGTTTCAATCTCTACAGCATCGCTAAGATGTTTTTCTGCGAGCGCGAGATACTCACGCTGATGATCAATAGCAGACATCGTTTTTCCGTCTTCAGTCATGACCATCCATCGATACGTCTGATCATGGGACACGGTCTTGATGGTATCAATAGGATTGGCGAGTGCGAGACTCTCCGGAATCCTCCGCTGTTCAATCAACGCGATAACAAGGGCAGTGGTGCCAACTTTGAGTGCCGTGGCATATTCGGACATATTTGCGTCCCCTGCGATACCGTGCAGTCTCCGGTACTTAGCGGGATCAGCATGCGGTTCATCTCGCGTGTTAACGATAGGTCGATTGTGCATGGTATCGACGCTCGCCTCAACGTGAAAGAAATCGGCTCGCTGTGACAACTGATAGTGTCCTGGTGTTGCGAGTCCTGCTTCGGTTTCAATGCCGAGTTTCCCTGCGCCTGCGAAGATTTGTCGTGTAATAAAGAACGGCATAATGCCCTGTTTGAGTGTCTCAAACGGGACTTCGCGTGCCATCAAGTAATTATCGTGGCACCCGTAACTATGTCCATGAAAATCGGTATTATTCTTGTATAGCAGTACGCGTTTTCCGAGATTCTGACTGCGTGTTTCAGCACACCGATGGAGGATACGTTCGCCGGCTTTATCATGTGCGACGAGGTCAAACAAGCTGCTGCATTCGGGTGTAGAATACTCCGGATGCGCGTGGTCATTGTAGAGCCGTGCCCCATTAACAAGGATATGATCGCTTTTAATTTCTACAAAAGAGAGCCGTTCCTTCTTATTACGTTTTCGATCGCGCGCCTCCTCTTCCTTCTCATCAGGATGATTGGAGAGTGCTTCCGCCCGAAAGCCACGTTCATCTCGAAAAGGGTCTTCACCTCGGTAGTCCCATACAGGTCGAAAGTCCTCTTGTCGATAACTTTTTATCAACTCAATCGACTGTTTGACGGCATCAATGTGTGTTTCATTTTCGAGCGTTATTCCGTATTCGGTTTCAATTCCAAAAAGTCTTTCCATTTATTGGTTATCGGTTGTCGGTTGTCGGTTAAGAGGGAAACTTGATATATAGAGTCTTTCTCTTAACTGACGACCGAAAGATTTTTGAAAAAAAATCGTATTGAAAACTTTGATCAAGAACTCGTCTACAAATACTTTTGCTAAGGCGCGAGTTCTTGGTCAAAACCATCCTCCTAAATCACTCGCGAGCCAGACGCTTTACGCCGTTCCCGCTTTTCAGCTTTAATAGGTGTAACTTTGACGACGTTGGCTGGATCGTAATCAAGGAGCTTGAGCCAATCTTCGGTTGCCTCGGTGGGTGGAAAGATTTCACTCTCATGATACTCTGCGGCGAGTGCGTCTAACAGATCTGCCCGTGAAATTCCACTCTCTTTTTCCGGGTTCTGGATTGCGCGTTTGAGTGCGGATTCCTTTGCTCGCTGTACAATCGACTCAATGATCGCTCCGCTACACAAATGCCCGCGATAGAGGATATCACGTCTACCGCTTCTCAGGGA
Source organism: Candidatus Poribacteria bacterium (assembly GCA_003635255.1). Classification (GTDB taxonomy): domain Bacteria; phylum Poribacteria; class WGA-4E; order WGA-4E; family WGA-3G; genus WGA-3G. Next base: position 12,573 of record PYJC01000055.1, read on the forward strand.
AACTTCAAGGAACCGATTGTCCTCATCCTCACGGAACATCTCATCAACTATCTGCGCAATGAGGTCTTCAACTGCCTTCTCAGCCGGTATAACTTCGGGCGGTGTTTCTGTTGTTTCCGTATCAAGGTCAATTGCCGATGCAATAGGCAATTCGGGCGTGAGGTAGATTCGGAAAATATCCTTCGCAGCGTCTGCATCTGGACGGGTTACTTTAATTTTTCTATCAATACGTCCGGGTCGCAAAATAGCAGGATCAATCAGGTCGGGTCGGTTTGTTGCGAGGATAATAACGACATCCTGTAGCGACTCAATTCCATCCATTTCCGCGCAGAACATAGGTACAAGCGTATTGGAGATACTGTGTGATCTAAGGGCGCGTCGCGTGCCTAATATAGACTCTGCCTCATCTATAAACACAAAGGCGAGTTTGCCATCTTCTTTTTTTTCGCGGGCGATCTGAAATATTTCTCGGACTTTCCGTTCAGATTCGCCGAGCCACATGTTTAGAATTTCGGGTCCCTTGATATGTAGGAAACACCCTTCAACATCTTCTCCGCTCTCCCTTTGGAGTTGCTGCGTTAGATTATACGCGGTCGCCTTGCCGATGAGTGTTTTTCCACATCCCGGGGGACCGTGGAGAAGAAAGCCTTTCGGTGCGCTATATTGGAAACGCGAAAAGAGTTCAGGATGCAGGATTGGCAGTTCAATTGTATCCTTAATTTTTTGGATAGTTTCGTCAAGTCCACCCACTTTAGACCAAGGGATGTTCGGTACCGCCTCAAGGGCGTAAGCGTCGGTTTCTTTCGTAGCGATATGTTCAAGTGCGACCCGGAAGTTGGAATCAACGCGAACCTCATCACCAGACTTCAGTTTTGCGTCCGTGAGGTCTGCGGAACGCTCAAGAATAACAGACTGTGCGTTAGGCTCTTGCCCAATACGGATTCTGCCATCGGGCATAACATCGGCTATTTTGGCGATGGGACCGGCATCGTTGTATCCGAGTTCACCAACGACGACAAATGCATCGTTCAGGAGCACACTGAACCCTTTCTTCAAAGTTGCAGGATCAAGTTGGGTATCAAGATTGGCGTAGTATTCAGAACCACCGACGATGACACGAGCAATGTCATCTTTCGGCAATCCGAGCAAGGTCCCGATCCGATTTGCAGGCGAAGTGAGTTTTTCAATTTGTGCCTCCATTTCCGCATGGATACGGAGTGCTTCCTGCTGAATCGCCTGAATTCTCTCCCGAAACTCACCTTCATCGCTAAGAATAGAGCGGCGCAGCTCCAAGAGCCATCGGCGACGACGGTCCTCTGGTGGTGTCTCAGTGATAAGGTGGTGAATTAGCTGCAACGAATAGCCAGAACTCAACTCCTCTTCTTCAGAGGTAAGTTCCTCTTCAACCTCTTCATCATCTTCAGTAAACAGGTCGTACTTGTTAGGGCTTGCACTAACATCTTTAGGATTCTTCTTATCGTACATGTGAACGTCTCCTCAGGCAAAAGCGGATGACTTTACGATAGAGTTTACCACATTTCCCAGAATTTTGCGAATGTTTATTTTTTCGCGGGACTAATTTTTCGGCTGAGTCCGCTGATAAATTCTGCTTAAACCGAGGTTCGTTGTGATAATTTGTAATAGTTTAGCATAATTTGTAACACAAATGCAAGAAAAAACGACAGAAATAAAAAGGTAACGATTAACTTGACTTGCCGAACGCCGTATGTTAGGATTATGGCAAACAACAGCAGGAGAGGCGATTATATGACACTGATATCCATGTTTGAAGATGCAATCCAATCCTATGGTAGCAAACCTGCTCTGGCACACAAACCGAGAGGAGGGACCTATCTGGACATCTCTTACACCGAACTCGGTGAATCGGTGGACGCTTTCAGTAAAGGGCTGAATGCGCTTGGGGTGGAAACGAATGACCGTGTTGCGATTCTCTCCGAGAATCGTCCGGAGTGGGCAATTACGGATTTTGGCAGCCTCAAAGTTGGTGCGGTAACCGTTCCGATGTTCTCAACGCTAACAGCGGCGCAAGTAAGCTATATCCTGAAAGACTCCGGTGCCAAAATTATCTGTGTATCTACTGAAAAACAGTTGGAAAAGGTAACTTCAATACGAGATGAGGTCTCAACGCTTGAACAGGTAATTATCTTTGATTCAATCGAAGGCGAAACCCCAGAAGGTGTTATCCAATTTGATGCAGTCTGTGAACTCGCGGGTGAGGAGGCTGACAGGACCGCCAGTGAAGATGACATCGCAACGATTATTTATACGTCAGGCACAACCGGCAATCCAAAAGGGGTTATGCTGACGCATGCGAATTTCATTTCTAATGTAGAGGCGTGCAAATCGCTTATTGATGTGAGTGAAACAGATGTGTTGCTCTCATTTCTACCGTTATCGCATGTCTTTGAACGGCTCGGTGGACATTACGTGCCATTGTTCTCAGGCGCGAAGATCGCTTATGCGGAGAGTACATTCACGGTGGCGCAGAATATGAAGGAGATCGCACCTACGGTAATGCTTAGTGTACCTCGGCTCTACGAAACGATGCATGAGCGGATCCTACGTGCGGTTCAAGAGGGATCGTCGCTCAAACAGAAAATTTTCCACTGGGGCGTTTCGGTCGGTTCAGCGGTGAGTTCCGCAATTCAGCAAGGAAAAAAACCATCTGCGATTTTGCAACTGCAGCAGAACATTGCAAATAAACTCGTCTTTGCGAAGTTGAAGGAAGCAACAGGCGGCAGGTTAAGGTTTTTTGTCTCCGGTGGCGCGGCGTTACCGCAATCCATCGCCGAGTTTTTCCATGCAGCGGGGATATTGATTTTAGAGGGGTATGGATTAACGGAGACCTCGCCTGTTATTAGCATGAACCATCCGGGAAAGTGGAGGTTTGGAACCGTCGGTGCACAGGTACCCGGTATAGAGGTCCAGATTGCCGCAGACGGTGAGATCCTCACCCGTGGCCCACATGTCATGAAGGGCTATTTTAATAACGACACAGCGACGGCAGAGGTCATTGACGAAAACGGATGGTTTCACACGGGCGACATCGGTATTATTGACGCAGATGGGTTTGTCAAGATCACCGACCGGAAGAAGAATATCATCGTGCTTTCTAACGGTAAGAATGTCGCGCCCCAACCGATCGAGAGCGAATTGGTGAGAAGTCCGTTCATCAGTCAGGTTATGGTAGTCGGTAGCGAACGGAAAAATCTTGCGGCGTTGATTGTTCCGAATTTTGATGCACTCAAAGCGTGGGCAGCAGAAAACGGTGTTACCACGGATGACCTGTCAACAATGCTCCAAGCCCGCGAAGTGCAACAACACATCCAGAGCGAAATTCGGAGTCGTTTGACGGATTTTGCGGATTTTGAACAGGTGCGCCGGTTTACGCTATTGGAAAAGGAATTCTCGCAGGAAGATGATGAGATGACTCCAACCCTGAAGTTGAAGCGAAACATTATTATAGAACGATACAGCGATGAGATAGATCAGATGTATCCTGAGGATTCATAAGGTATACATAAGGTATATACGGTGGTATATACGGTTTGCAACTGCTCTGGACTGTTTAGGAACGCTGTGGTGCCATCACCACTAATCCATGCTTAATCATCTGAATTGTGGCGGGTGTTTCGCACATCGGTTCGCCATCAGCATATAGCAGCATCGGCGTATCCGTCTCAATTTTTAAGGTGCGGGTTTGGTGCATAGAAACGGCGGGATGTCCGACATGACCGCCCCAGAAAAGTGTCACCAAGAGTCGGAGTACCGTCAGAGATGAGACTGGACGGATGATGCATACATCAAAGAGCCCATCGTCGATGCGTGCGTCTGGTACAATTTGAAACCCACCGCCGTATCGGCTTGTGATACCAGTAGCGGCGAGGAGGAGCGGTCCCTCGTGGGTCCCAAAGTCGCCTTCAAGCCGGACGAAGGGTGGTTCGTAGTAGAACAGTGTCTCCACGGCTGCATAAGCGTAGGAGGCAGTGCCAGCAAATAGGGGTGTGCCTTTGGAGGCGCGGCGGCTGACTTCCGTATCGTAACCACAAGTCGCAATTGTGACGAAATATTTTTTAATTATACCTTGTGGTTCGGTCAGTGGAGTTTGAGTATTAAAGTGCCTTTCCGTAGATCCGCCCTCCATTTCATTTCGGGCTACAGATTCTGTTGAAAGAGGCTTTTGCTGATCGCTGATTGCCGACGACTGACGGCTACTATAGCAGCATCCTAAATCTACATGGATAGTAGTGCCAGATACGAGTATTGCTATCGCCGCTTCAGGCTTCAGTGGCACACCGATAGCCGCGGCAAAATCGTTACCGCGACCGCAGGGCAGGATACCTAAGGTCACATCAGGCACCGTCGCTATCCCATTTACGACTTCGTGGAGTGTTCCATCGCCACCACAAGCGATTACAAACCGAGTTCCGTCAGAGACGGCTTCTTGTGCGAAACGTTTCGCATCGCCGGATGCCGAAGTCAATACCAATTGCCCCTGCTTTCCAGATTCGGTAAGGGCAGCGTGTGCCTGTTCAGCAACATTTTTTGCATGCCCCTTGCCGGAGATTGGATTTGCGATAATAACAAAATTGTTCATGGGTGTTTGGTTTTTGGTTGTTGGTTATTGGTAAAGAGGAATCTGATTTAATCAAGAATCCCTTTACTAATCGCTAATTGCCAACCGCTATCCGCTAACCGTCATTACCGACTCTTGGTTCTAACACTTTTTTGTAAATTGATTAGCATCTTCTTTATACGGATGATTGTATCTATTAACTCATCATATTGATCTATAGTGAGGTACTTGAGATCGTGAGCCAGAAGAATGAGATACTCGGTTTCACTTGCGGATCCCATTGCTATTTGAAGAAAACGCGCGAAGTCAGCAGAACTTTCCCTTCCACAACCCTCAGCAATGTTTGTTGGAATCGACGCACACGCTCGGCGAATTTGGCTTGTCAATCCATATATTTCTTCACGAGGGAATTGGAACGTTAACCCATATATCTTCAACGTTAAATCATGAGATTTTTCCCACACCTGCAACCCCTTGAAATCCTGCATACTGACTCCTAAATGGCTGTCGGTACGGACTGCGCCCTTTCGATTTTCGGTTAATACATTGTGGCAGTGACAGAATTGGTAATTGCCACAATAAACCTCTTAACCGACAACCAATAACCAACAATCAACAACTACTTAATCACTGCGATTTTGCCTATCTTTCTTTCGGTCTCAAATTCGAGTACGTAGATATAGATACCGGTTGATACATCTCCGGTGTTATTGCTTGTAAGCCACCACTCTTTTCGATTGTGATCTTGCTCGGTAACGTCCAATGCTTCAAGCAATACACCGTTAAGTGTAAAGAGTTGGATGTGTGTGCCAATAGGCAGTTTGTCAAAAGTAATCACACCCTTATCAGCTGCGTTGGGTCGCACTGGATTTGGATAGACGCGTACCTGTGTTAAATCCGACACTGCTGTTTGTGTAACGCTGCTTGGTATTTCAAGCGGCCGCGAGGCACCGCGTATAGGATTTTCATCAATATCAGACACATTAGACACGGCAATTTCATACTGCTCGTTTGTGTCGGTAAGCGGCTGCCCGAAGTGTTCAAGAAGCCCATCCGTGTCAAATGCCAAAAGTGCGCGTGTCCCCATCCGGTCTCGAATAGCAGATACTGGATTCACCCCATCAATTCGTTGCGTTTCCCGTAATACATACCGGCTCTCGTCTCCAATACCGAGATTCATCCGTCGGTCAAATGTAACAATTACCCAGAAATTCCCGTGTTCAGAGACTGCCTTAGGTGTGCCAATTTGTGCCGTATGCATTTCCCCCTCAGGCTCGTGATAGGTCGCTCGGATTAATTGGGGTGGCTCCCTCGGTGTCGCAGCAACAGGCTCGGTGCGCCGAGTTTCGGTGCCGTTAACATGCTTTGCTGTGACAGTATACCAGTAAGTGTTATCCTTCGTTACATGTCGGTCTAAGAACCTTGTGACAGTTAGATTTTCCGCTATTTTCTCAAAAGCGTTACGGGCAGGAGCCTCTGTTTTTTCACCCTGTGCGCGATAGACGGTGAAGGGCTGTACTGACTCAAGTGATTCCCCGGTCACTTCGTTGTTCTGCTGTGCGTTCCACGTAACTTGCACCGCCTTCTGTGTCAACGGTTTCGCCTCAACGTTCCACGGCGTGATTAAATCAATGCCATCTGGATCTGTTGCAAAAATAGATTCAAAACGGTAGATCCCATCCTCAAGGTTGACGTAAAATTCGTCAAACTCGTTTTGATTGAGGTCGGCAGTGAAGATCGCAGGCGATTTCTCTATTTTTCGGTGCCATAGGGGGCTCAAGGCAGTGCCATCCCACTGTGTTACATAAAGGTTCGGATATGTAGCAATGATCAAGTTATTGGAACCGTCCCGATCCAGATCCGCAATAGCGAGACTGTTTGCATTCCGTCGGTGTGGTGCGATTGCCATCGTTGCCTTGCGTTCACCTTCCGTCAGCATTGTGTAACCCCGCGGTGTATGCGTAAAGACGAAAAATTTCCAGAGCAGAGGTCCTGAAGGGTTATCGGGTAGCGACAGTAAGCCACCAACAACAAACTCTGGGCTGCCATCTCCAGTGAGATCGCCTGAAGTTAGTTGGGTAACATTTTCCAGCGGTAGTTGCGTTTGCCATTCAAGTCGGAAAGTATTATTGGTGGAAGTAGGTTCATAAATGAAAAGATCGCCTTCACTATCCGTTGCGACCCATTCCGTGTTTCCATCCCCATCAAAATCATCAATAGCGAAACGCTGTGCAAATACGTTGGAACCGAGTGTTTCATTCGTCAAAATGGCTTTCTCGACATGGGTATTCGTAGCATTGTCGTATTCAAAAACCATGAGTCTGTCATTGTTATTATCGGCACCGATAATCTCTTTCCGCCCATCGCGGTCTAAGTCAGCGATAGTGCCGCCAGAAAGAAACGGCGTTTCCCAAATAATTTGGTGTGGGTACCCTTGAGGTGTGTCACTCTCAATGAGAAAAGTTCTCTCATCATCAGTAGCGAGTATTTCGAGCAGACCATCGCCATCTGTGTCATCTACTGCCCACGTAACGAATTCTTCGAGGTTAGATAGATTTTCGAGGCTCTCAAGGGTATGTACCAATTCATATCTACCGCTCGGTAAACGTTCATAGATTGCAAGGATAGCAGCCTGTAACTCGTTGTCAACAGTATCCGATGCTAACGGACTTCCGACGATTTCAGGTTGACCATCGCTGTCAAAGTCTGCGATTACATTTGCGATATGAAGTGGCGGAATATCAAGGGATTTTTCCGAGAAACTGCCCGGCGAGATGTGTCCACCGACAACATCAATAGTATAGAATGCGCCGTCGTTGTCCTCCCTTGTTTTGAGGTGAGTCGTATTCTCTGATTCAACGAAAAACTGATAAATCCCGGTTTCAAAACCTAAGGAGAGAGAATGCTCTATCGCAAGATCTGTCGTGGTAATAGGTGCGAATGGCGCGAGACTCCCTTTGCGTCGGTAATAGAGGATATTCTGGGTAACATCATCCGTTGCCCAAGTGAAAAGCGTAAGACTCCGTTCGCCGTAAAACGTTTCGGTTGCGGTGAGAGAGATAACTTGAGGTGGTGATCGGTCTACACTTAAAACGACTTGGTCATGGGTCTGATGCCCGTCTGTCGCGGTTACTGTTAAACGGACGGTGTAGATACCCTCTGGCACAGTTGTCGTATCCCAAACAGCCAAGGTTTTAGCGATTTCCTGTGTAACAGTAGGTTCGGTGAAGGGTATGAATTCGGTAGGGACAGTAGATTCACCATAACTCAACTGCCACGTGTGAAATTTATAGCCACCTGCGGAACCAATGATGGTGATTGAATCCGCGCCGCCGCTATTGGTTTCAGGGGCGAGGATGCGTGCCTGCAATGCCCCGCTTGCAAAGAGTGCGCGCTCGGCATTGACAGTCCCTGCGCCTACGAATCGTTCGTCGAGTGCATCACTATCCTCTTGATAGACAGGATCGGTCGTATTAATGAGTATGTGCCGGACTTCTTCATGTGTCAGTGCGGGTCTTTTTGCGAGGAGCAAGGCTGCAACACCAGCAACGTGCGGTGCAGCCATAGAAGTGCCGGTGAGGCGTCGATACTGGTTATTAATTTGCGTGCTAAGAATCACGTTGCCTGGGGCACCAATGTCTATAGAGGCACCGAAATTGGATTGGTAGAACCGCTGTTGATTCTGTTCGGTAGATGCGACAGCGATGACCTTTCGGTAGGCGGCGGGAAAGATGGCAGCGGGTTTCTGAGAATTGCCAGCAGCGGCGACTAATACAACCCCGCGAGCATAAGCGTAATCGATTGCATCCTGAATAACGAAAGAACGGTGCTCACTGCCCCAACTCATATTAACGACGCTTGCGCCGTTGTCGGCAGCATAGACAATCGCTGATGCGGAGTCATCGTCTTGCAGGCGTGATCTCCCGCCGAGTGAGAGTCCGGCGCGTATTGCCATGAGCGGACATTCCCACGCGACACCGGCAATGCCGATCCCGTTATCAGGCATGGCACCGGCAATACCTGCGACATGCGTGCCGTGTCCACTTTCATCAATGGGTTCATTATCACCTTCAATATAATCGCCTTTTGCTTGTAGATTAGGGGCATCGGTAAAATCCCAACCATATATATCGTCAGCGTAACCGTTGCCGTCGTCGTCAAGTCCATTTTCTGGGATCTCGCCGGGGTTTATCCACACTTTGGGTGCCAAGTCATCATGTCTATAATCAATACCGGAATCAATGATCGCAATGACAACGCTTCGATCGCCTTTTTCGACTGCCCACGCCTGCGGTAATTTCATTAGCGGGAGACTCCATTGCTCTGGATATTTTGGGTCATTCGGGGTGATAGGATTTGCGAGCGTCGGACGGAGATAGTTATATTCGACAGCCTCAATGAGCGGGCTTTGCTCATAAGCAACTTTGAGTGCTTCGAGTGGTGCGTCGGGAGAAAATCGTAACAGGTAGATACGCTTTAGATTTAGATTGAGCGATGGACGTGCGAGATATGGAAATAGCGGATGTAAGGATTCAACTTTGTGCTTTGCGTGGAAAATAGAGATAGATGCATCGGCGTGTAACCGCTCAACCTCCGCCACTGCTTCCGGTGTTAAACGGATTAGCAGTTCGCCGGGAGTGATATGTGAACGGATATCCGTCAAAGGTGACTCCTCTGCTTTAATCAATGAGAATTGGGAGCAGATTAGCATTAGAAGTAAGATGCCTACTGGCAAAATCTTAGAGCGTTTCATAATGGCTATTGGCTGTCGGCTATCAGTAGTCGGCTATCAGCAAGAGAGTCTTGTAGTATCCAAGCAAGACGCGCGTGCCAGATACCGACGGCTGACCCTTCACTTGTCTGAATCAGGATTTACAAGATGATGTGTCTTTTTCATTAACTACCCAGACCAAAATCGGATCTTGTGAACGAAGAAAAATAACTTATGCCTTGGCGTTAACAAGTTAAATTATTTTAGCATATTGCAAAAGAAAAAAATAGCAAAAGCGGAATTAGGATATCTATCGGTCATTAACTGTCTATACACCATAAGTGTCAATTTTAAAAATAATAACTGTCTCAGGCCCAGGTCCGGTAGGTTCGGTTTCCTAGAAGAAATACGCAGAAATACCCAAGCAAATACCCCCAGCAAAAACACCGAACCGGATACTACGCGGAAACCTTGAAGACTTCAAAGCCCTCTTCAGTCCCGTAGGGTTTATTTGCTTGGGTGTTTCTTCGTTATGTTTATAGCACCGAATAATAAAAGCAAGAGCCTTGCCATCAGCGAGTGGTTGATGACAAGGCTCTGGTTATATTTATCCAATGGTGGAGTTATTCAAAGAGCTGAAGTTCACCGTCCTTGACCATAAGGACAATCGGATCATACACTGCTTCACCGTTAGGGTCAAACGAGAAATTTCCTAAAATTGTGGGGAAATCCATTGTCTGTGCCAGGGCGTCCCGGATCGCGGCGGAATCTGCCGATTGTGCCATTCTGATCGCGTTGGCGAGAATATAGAGGGTCGCATACGACTGCGCCGCCCACGGTTCAACTTTTTCAATCCCGTATTTCGCCTGATACTTCTGGATGAAATCTTGGTTTCCGGGGATGTTAGACAGACTCGTCCATCCCGTAAAAGCAATCGCACCCTCAGCGGCAGCACCCGCTTGTTGGATTTCTGCTGAAGTCAAATCGGGAACAATCAGTTGAACGGTGTCAGGGATACCGAGACTACCCGCTTGAATGATAACCTGTGTCATCTCCACCGACAGCGCAGAGACAAAGAGCGCATCAGGTGCCATGTTCATAATATTGGTCAACTGCTCAGTAAAATCGGTGTCGCCAGTTTGGAGGGTTTCCTCTGTCAGAATCTCGACACCGCTTGCCTCAAGTGCTTTCTTTAACTCACCGTTACTACTTACCGAGTAAGTATCAGCGGCATCATATATCAGTGCCACCTTCTCATAACCGAGCTTTCCATGAGTCGCCATCACACCACTCGGATTCATTATATCTACGGCGAGACCGGTGCGGAAGACATAATCCCCAATTGAACTCAAACCCGCTGCGGACGAAACGGAACTAAAAGCGACGACTCCCGCCTCTTGCGCAATCGGAAAAGCGTCTTCAAGGTAATCTGAGATAGCGATTCCGATGATGACCGGTACGCCTTGATCAACCAATTGCTGCACGGCTTCGATCGCACCCGCTTCGGAACTCTGATCGTCCACAGTAACGAACATGAGGTTCGCATCGCTGAGCATATTAATCTCTTCGCGTGCCAACTCAAAGCCGCGTTGCATCGGGAGTCCATACGGTTCGGCATCTTTCCCTGTCAGAGATACGACCACACCGATGGGAATCTTTCCATCCATCATTTCAGGCATTTCGGTATCAGGTACCATCTTAGCAGCCCTTTCACAACCGGAAAGCCCGATAGCCAAACCAACAATTGCAAATATAAACGCGAATGTTGCAATTTTTCTTAAAATCATGTTGAATCCCCTTTATTCTTAACAATCAATAGATTGTATAATAATACGACTTACGCAGCGGTTTCAAAATTCCCCGGATCAGGGGAATTTAGGGGGTTAAAAACATTTGAATATCTACTTTTTAGGTGCAAAATATCCATTTTTTACTAAATTTGCGTAAGTCCTAAATAATTAACTAATAAGACACCATCAACTGGCACGCCCCCAAAGGGCATCTACCACAGAGGGTCTATCCATTTTGATAATTCATTAAAAAAACTCAAAAACTCAGGCAGTGTCAATCGAGAAAATGCCACCACCGCCGACCAGATTTGTTCTCGTCAGTAAAAACGAATTTTGTATGAATCCGTTTCAATACGCCAAAATCACTTTGGCGTAAAACATTCTAATACAACCTTCTGGTCTGAAAAACTTAACTATCGCTTATTGTTTCATAGTTAGAAACCGTTGTCAAGAAAAAACAGAGGTTTTCAGTTTTCAGGGCATTAGCAGTCAGTAATCAGCAGCATCAAGATTCATCAAATCTTCGGCGCGGAGCCCCCTGACTTTAGTTAGCGGAGGAAACTATCCTGTTGATATTTTTCAAGGTTATCGGCTATAATAATAGCATAGATATGTTAGCGGGATACTTTCAAACCCATATCACAGGAAGGACATGGAATTCTAATGGATTTAGGACTCAAAGATAAAGTCGTCGTTGTAACAGGGGCAAGCCGCGGTATCGGACGCGCCATCGCACATGGATTCGCAGAAGAGGGCGCGCGCCTCAGCATCTGTGGTAGGACGCAAGACACACTCCAAAGCGTGACGGATGAACTCACCGCGAAAGGCGCAGAAGTTTTTGCCAAACTGACGGATGTTACAGATACGGAACAGGTTGAAGCATTTATGGCGGAAACGGTAAAAACTTATGGCAGGGTCGATGTCGTTGTGAACAACGTCGGTGGCAGCCGGTGGACCCCTCTGGAAGATATTTCGGATACCGAGTGGCACGAAATCCTTGATCTGAATTTGGTCTCTGCTGCGCGCGTTAACCGACTCGCGATCCCTGAAATGAAAAAGCGGGGCGGCGGTGTGATTCTGATGATAACGTCTATCTACGGTAGGGAAGGCGGTGGACACATTACTTATAACGCCGCGAAAGCCGCCGAGATCAGTATGACAAAATCGTTAGCAAAAGAACTCGCACCGGACAATATCCGTGTGAATAGTGTCGCCCCCGGTTCGATTCTGTTTCCGGGTGGCGGTTGGGCGCGTCGCATCGCGGCGGATCCAGAAGCGATGGAAGCTTTTGTAAAGAGTGATATGCCGCTCGGCAGATTCGGGAAACCGGAAGAAATCGCGAACGTTGTCGTTTTCCTTGCATCGGAACGCGCAAGCCTTGTAACAGGTGCCTGTGTGAATGTTGATGGATGCCAGTCGCATTCAAATATTTGAGGCGATTGGACAAATGATGCGTTGGAACGTCTCCAAAATAGCAGGGTTCAAAATAGATGTGGATCCAATACACAATCTCATCGTAGTTGGAGTTATTATGAGACCCTTTTTCAAATTCCTCTGTTTATGCCTGACTTCTCTCCTTCCACTCGCAACAGTACAGGCAGAACTTACCGGAGAAATCATCTTTAGACCCCCAATTAATGCATTCAACGAACTCTGGGTCACCAATGTGGAGAAAGCGCGCGATGATCGCCCATTCTTTAACCTGAGATATTCGCCAGAAGGCCTCGCCGTACAAGCAAATGGGAACCTCGTCGTCACGACCACTTTGCACGACCAACTGTCGTTTGGTAACGACATCTATCTTTTTGATAAAAAGGTTGATTTTCCAAAAGTGCGAGACCTTACACGTCAGCAATTTAGTCTTATTTGGGGTCTCGATATCTCACAAAACGGTGATATCGTCTTCACACACGAGCGAATAGGACCGGCACCAGCGACTGGGATATATCTCATTCTAAAACATGAATTAACAAAATTGCGCCCCAAAGTCCAACTGCTAAAAGAAGGTGAGGCATATTCTGTAGAATGGTCATCGAGCGGAAGACATATCGTGTATGATACCTCCGACGGCGTTTGTATCTTCAATATCTTAACCCAAGAAGTTTTACAAATAAGCAGAGATGGTGCTTACCCCGCCTTCTCGCCAGATGGGAGATACCTTGCTTTTACACACAGTCGTTGGGCAAATACGTATAAAATTAGCATTGTCTCGCTTACCGGCCGACCAAACTTGAAAACTGTAGAAACGCAGGAAGCCGAGCCTGGCTCTTTCGGGCTCAAATGGTCACCTGATGGACAGTACGTTGTTTACACAATAGAAGTAGATGGGGTATATCGCAACTTCGCAGCACCTATCAACGGAGGCCCTCATGAAGAATTTCTGGATAAGCATGGGGAAGGCGTGTGGCTATTCGATTGGACCCATACTGATGTTCCGTATGCTGTTGAACCCACGAATAAACTTACCACACTCTGGGGGAAATTAAAACAGTGAAACTTAAATTTTCCTTGTTTATAAATGCCGAAGCATGTTAAAATGATACCAGCAAATAATCAAGGAGGGTGGAGATGGATACAAAATTGTGGGTTCCTGAATACGATACACCTGAATTATGGCACAAAGAGATCTCGCGACGCTGTTTCGTTAAGACGGGGGTCAGCAGCTTTTTGGGGCTTATCGCGATGCAGCACTTCGGTTCCAACAGTCTCGCGCAGCTTGAGGATGTCGTGCCGCGTGCGAAGCACTGTATCGTCCTTTTTATGAGTGGCGGTGCCAGTCAGTTAGATACATTTGACCCCAAACCCGGCACCAAAAATGGGGGTCCCTTCGCAGTGATCCCGACAAGTGCTAAGGGGATACAGGTGTCTGAGCATCTCCCAAATGTTGCGGAGCAGGCACACCATCTCTCCATTATCCGTTCAATGGTTTCACGTGAAGGGAACCATGAACGCGCCCGCTATTTACTCCATACAGGATATGCTCCGGGTGGAGCCGTCAGACATCCGACACTCGGTTCAATCACCTCTTATTATCTTGAAGATGAACTTTTAGACCTACCGAGTTGCGTTAACATCAATTCGCCGACCTACTCCGGCGGCTTTCTCGGTGCAACGCACGACCCATTTGTCGTCAAAGATCCGATGAAACCTGTGGAAGACATCTCTTATCCGCCACAGATGGACACGCACCGTTTTCGCGAACGGCTCAAGATGCTCAGAACGATTGAGAAGGATTTTATCGCAAAACGGACGGGACGCAGCACGGAAGCACACGAAGCAATTTACAAGAAAGCGGACGAACTCATCAACTCCCCTAAAATAGATGCTTTTCGGCTTGACGAAGAGCCAATCGCCATCCGCGAAGCGTATGGTATGAATAGATTCGGGCAAGGATGTCTCATGGCACGGCGACTCGTAGAAGCCGGTGTCAAATTTGTGGAAGTTTCATTGGATGGATGGGATACGCATGAAAACAACTTTGATCGGACAAAGGACCTTCTGGATATGGTGGATCCAGCATACGCGATGCTTCTGAAGGATCTGTCGGAACGCGATCTCCTTGACGAGACGGTTGTGCTCTGGCTCGGTGAATTCGGACGGACACCGAGAATCAACGAAAACGATGGACGCGATCATCATACCAACGGTTGGTCGGCTGTCGTCGCAGGTGGTGGCACTCGCGGCGGACAGACAGTCGGTAGCACCAATGAAGATGGAAGCGAGGTTGTCAGTGGCGCAGTCGGTGTGCCTGACCTTTTCGCATCGCTCTGCTTCGCGTTGGGGATTGATGGGGACAAAGAGAACTACTCCCGTTCCGGTCGACCGATTCGGGTCGTCAACGACGGGTCGGTGGTAGAGGAGTTATTCAAGGCAATATAGTTGTCAGAGGAATGGTTATAAGTTGTAAGTTATAAGTTATAAGTTAGCCTCTTGTGGCAGGCTATTTTCTTGTGGATACCACAGTTGATGTGAATGCCACAACAAAGTAACTAACAACCAATAACTTATAACCAACAACTAATAAACAATGAGAGTGATCGCTGGCGCATTCAGAGGCAGACGCTTGATCGCACCGAAAGGCACTCGCGGCGTGCGCCCTACCGCGGATCGAGTTAAAGAATCAGTTTTTAGTATTGTCCGGGACCAGATAATTGACGCAAATTTTCTCGATCTTTGTGCTGGGACGGGAAGTATCGGCATTGAGGCATTGAGTCGTGGGGCAAAGCATGTTACCTTTTTAGAACGAGACCCACGGTGTATCCAGATTATAAAACAAAACCTTCGTACGTGTGGGCTTGTCGCTGGACCTCAAGCGAGACACTATCTGCTCCGTCGCGATGCTGTAAAAGGCATCTCATCTCTCCAGAAACAGGATGCTGCCTTTGAGATTATCTATTTCGATCCGCCCTATGGCACAGATTTAGAGCGTATTCCTGAACTATACACCACCTGTTTATTACTGCTTGCTGAGAGCTCGCTGCTTTTCACCGGTGGTATGTTGCTTGTTGAACATGCAAAGCGGTTTGTTGTGCCTGATATAGTCGGAAATTTGACACAGATCCGACAGGCGGACTATGGGGATACGGTCGTATCGTTTTATCAGAAGCGTTTGTAGATCTTTAAGTAGTATATTATTGTAAGTGTTTCTGTCCTTTACACACTGGGGTATAGAGATAAAAATGAAGATTTTGAATCTCCAATCTGGAACGCCTTTCCAAATGGGCAAAGGCAAAAATTGGCGTGTTGTACATCCCGATATGGGGTCAACACAATTGACCCTGAACCATGGACTCCACGCGCCTGATCAAGAATTTACGCAGCATTATCACGACGCATCAGAAGATGCCATTGTCGTTTTAGAAGGTGGCGGTGCTATCCGGCAAGGAAGTGCTTACACACCGATTGCTGCGGGTGATGTCATTTTTGTACCAGCAGGCGAAGTCCACGGAACCGTCAATACCACGCCGAACATGGCGCGTTTGATTAGTTTTCAGGCACCACCAGATATGGCACTCTATCGGGGTGAAAGGGATACCCCAGATGAAGCCCCAACGCCGCAAAATGGGCATCGGAGCAACGTTCAGGTCCTTAACATGGCACGATGTGGACCTGTGTTCGGAAAAGATGCTGATTGGCGAAGCGTCGTCTCACCGCAGAAAGGCTCCGTACATCTCTCCTTAGATTACATCTGTCTTGGCGAGGGACAGCAATTTACGCACGAACCGATAGACAGCGAATCGATTTATGTGTTAAAGGATGGATGCGCTGAAGTGACAGATGACAGTGGAAAGATGCACGCACTTGCACAACATGATGTCCTTTTCCTCTCGCCCAGAGAAACTTTTTCGCTTTCTCATGCGGGGGATGAGCCGACAGCAATTATATCTTGTTGGGCAGTTGCTGCTTCCATATAACCACGGTGTAGGGTAGCGTTTAAGGACTCCTGGGGCACAGATGTGACCGATCCCCTTAAATCCTTAAGTGAAATTTAGTTCGCGCGAGCCATTAAGGCATGCCAAGGCGAACACCTATATTTTTCAAACAACTCGCCTTACACATTGGTGCCAAGATTAAAAGGAAATTGATGGATGAGATCAGATGATGTAGCAGTCTCGCGGCAGGGGAACCTCGCCGTAATAAACCATAATAAATTTGAGATTAAGTTCAATCTTTCAAAAGGAACATGGGATTACATTGATGAGAGCGGCGACACAATTATCCGGAACGGATGCACACAGATAACCCTTGACAATGGAAGTGTCATCAAAACTGAAGATGCTGGTACCCGCGAATTTATCACCGATCTCCCGAAGACCGATGCTTTCGGTGATTACCGCCAAGTTCGCTTCTCACATGAGGCAAAAGATAAAGGTATCCGGATAAATACCTACCTTAATTGTTACAGTACGCAGCCCGCTATACATCTCAAAGTCGGTGTTGAAAACCTAAAATCTGAACCATTACAACTCGACAGTGTGACAGTCCTCGGCGTTTCGGCAAACCGAGGTGCGGTACTCCTTGGCGGAACCCCATCAGATTGGCATCTCTTTATTAACACACCGCCTATTTCCCCGGGTGTCAGTAAAAGACTCTATGATGGATTCCTTCTCAGTGAGACCGATACCATGCATCCGAGTCACGACGGTGTGCTTCATGACACAGAAAGTGGCAAGTCGCTTGTTTTTGGTTTCTTAACGACTGAGAAATGGTGGCCCCGGATTCAAGTTGGTTGTCAAGCAAACGGACGACGCGGTTCGCAATCTAATGCGAAGAAAACATCAGTATCAGGGGTTAACCCGTTGGCACTTTATCATCAGTGTGTGCAGCAGTGTAACCTCGGTGAAGAAGTCGTTTCCGAAACTGTTTATATAAACTTTACAGGCGGTGCTAAAGCTGCCTATGAACATTATACTGCACGCTTAGCAGCACAGGGTATCTCTGAGAAAAATAACATAGAAGCTCAAGCCTTCCCTACCGCTACGACACCAATTACTGCATGGACCTTTTCCAACACATCAGCAGCACTTGATACAGACACGGTCTTAACCCAAGCAGAGACACTTGCTGGGAGTCCTTTATTTCAGCCTAACTACCCAGGCGGTATCAATTATATTCAATTGGATACAGAGATAGGACTACAAAACCAAGAGGAGATGCAGGCTGCTGTCAACCAGATTCAAGCAAAAGGTTTCAAAACGAGCATTCGCGTCAATCCGTTTTGTGCAGCACTGGATTCAAAACTTGTACGGAACCATCCAGACTATTGCGTACAAAAGCAAACTAAAGCCCGAGGCAGAAAAGGACAGCCCCGTAGAAACACAGCACGGAACGGATACGAACCTGCTACAATCCATCTGCCGGATACCGGTAAGGAGGTCGCACTGTTAGACGTTTCACATCCGGAGGTGCAATCACGTATCCGTGAACAGATTAAACACATAGTGAAAGGCTGTCAGTATTCACTTATTAATGTGGATTTCACGGCGTATACAACCGGACTTACCAACCCCTCACACAACTTACAATGGCATGATGATAGTCTAACGGCTGTGCAGCTCTATCGTCTCGCTGCACAATTGTTGAGGGATACGGTCAACGCGTTTCTTTTGGAACGTGTGCCATCAAAAGAAGACATTTTGCTTGCAGGATATAATGCAATCTCGGGCTTGTGTCTCGGTAGCATCGCTATGAATGCGCCACTTCTGAATTCCCTATTTTCCACGGGGAGTGCTTCCAACCGTGCAAGCGATCAGTGGCATCATCAACGCGGCACAAAACATCGCTTGAGTAGATATGCAGCGCATCTACGAGAACATAATGTCCTCTGGCAGCATCTTTTTGGTGAACTCACTGTTGATGAACCACGTCCTATTAACGAGGTGATTGTGGAGGTGACAGCCGCCGCCCTGAGTGGTGGTGCAGTTTTCTGTACCGACCAGATCGAAACGCTTGCAGGATTACGCGCAGCGTACTTAGCGAAAATTTTCCCGCTTGTCGGTGAAGCTGCCACACCTGTGGATCTGTACGATGAACCTTTTCCGCGAATTTGGAATCTGCCTGTTTCAACCCCACACGAAACGTGGCATCTCGCCGCAGTCTTCAATTGGAACGATCACGAAGATGACGCTTATTTTGAACTTGAGGCACTTGGGTTACCCAACTCTACAGATTTCCTTGTTCACGACTTCTGGATGCGCCAATACCTCGGAAAGGTCGCAGAAAGCGTCAACTTATTGAATATCCCACCTCGCTCCGTTAAGCTCCTCTGTTTTCGCGAAGAACAAGACATCCCCCAATTGCTCGCAACCGATATGCACTATACGCAGGGCAGTGTTGAGGTTCTATCCGCTGGATGGGATGATCACAGCCAAAGTTACCTACTCGTTTGCCAACCGCTTAGACAGACTGAGGGGACCTGCTTTATTCATGTACCAGAGGATTACCTACCGATAAGTGTGGCAACTTACGGCAGCGATTATCAATATAATTGGGACAAACCAATTTATCAGTTAACCTTTACACAGACGCAACCGGATCAATTAGTACACGCCAGCATCCGCTTTACGAAAACTTCCGGAGGCACCTCATAGATTCGATAGCAGTTTGTTGGGATTCGGAGTCAAAAAATGAGTAGCAGTGTTCAGGCACAGATGCAAGCCCTGAAAGCACGGGCAAGCGTTTGTACGGCTTGTGATTTGGCAAAGACCCGTGCGAACGTTGTTTTCGGTAGTGGGGATACCACTGCGAAGTTAGCGGTTGTTGCCGAGGGACCGTCCGCTGCGGATAACCACACCACGTTTCCATTTTCAGGACCCGCGGGAAATCTACTTGATGAAGTTTTGGCTGCCAATGCGTTGACGCGCGGTGATATCTGGCTCACGAACATCATCAAATGCCGTGCAGCAGGTCTCAAAGGCGGTGTATTAAAAAACCGTCCACCGAAGGTATCAGAAATCAAGGCATGTTCGAGATGGCTTGACGGCGAGCTCACATTAACACAGCCTTCGGTAATTCTCTGCATGGGCGCACCTGCCGCGAAAGCACTGATTCATCGTAGTTTCCGCATTACAGAAGAACGCGGGGTCTGGTTCACGGATACGCAGTACGCACCCTTTGCTATGGCAACGTTTAACCCGGCTTATATCCTACGGCAAGAGGGTGAGGATTTCACCGCAATGCGACAAGTCCTCATTAACGATGTCGCTGAAGCGTTACGAAAACTGCAGGAAACCCCCGAAATTCCCAGACTCACCCTTTTTTAACGAGGTTTACCGTCTACCATTCAACCTATCGGCGCTGCTTAATTTTACCCCAAAGCGTTGCAACTTTACCTACCGGATCAACTGCCAGCGTAGCGTCTAAACCGTTATCCATGAGTGCTTTGATGTCATCTTCCTCAAGTGCGACATCGAAGAGTAACATTTCATCGAACATACCCTCCCACTCTCTGCCACCGCCACTCCATGAACCGATGCGTCCAGGTCCAAATTCTCCGGGCAAAGGTCCCCATTTACCCTCCGCATCAAGTTCACCGTCAAAGTAGACGCGTACAAATTCTTCGTTGCTACTATAGGCAACCGCGAGATGGAACCATTTATTCAGGATGCCCTTGTCTGCTGTGAAATCCGAATCGGGCCAACCCGGATGCCGCACGGGGTTGTTGGAATGGATCGCCATCTCCATCTTATTATCGGGTCGAAACTGGTAATGCACATATCCGGCTGCCCAACCGTCCCGATTGAAAAAGCATCTCCACGCGCCAACTCTCCCGGTCGAATTGAACCATTTTATGAGTGTAAAGTCTTCAAGCGGTCCAATCTCTGGAACGGTGACCCAGGCATCCTTACCGTTGAGTTCAATAGCGTTGCCGAATTTACCTTTTGCCCATTTTGCACCGCCGACAAGTTTACCGTCGTTACCGTTGCCGGATGAATCTTTAGCCACTTTTCCGTTCGTTTCGTCAAACAACCAGGCACCCACAATAGATTCCGGATCGATTTCAGCGTTGCTGAGTTGCACAAACAAGCAAACTACGGTGATTAAACTGATTACAAAGCGTATCATTTCGATTCTCCTCTGTTTATCGGTTGTCAATGTTTTGCAAACTAAGGAAATACCTAAAGTAGATTGTATCACAGATTATCTAAAAACAAAACAAAATATTGCTGGTTTCGTTCGGCATTCTTGTTTATTAGGTAATATTGCCTCATTGATATGCTGATTAAAAAGAGGAAACATTTCCTTAAAATTTTTTTGAAATTCAGCAGGAAAATCGAAAAAAATGGTTCAGCAGGAAAATCGAAAAAAATGGTTGACAAATCTTTAAGAAGGTGTTATAATATTTAATGCTCGTGCGATATGGCAAAATGATAATAAATGCGGAGAATACTCGCTACACAAGCCCAACTGTGTATGCCTTACTGTAACTGCGTTGCTGGAAACGGCAAGGTGGGAAGCAACAAGAAAAAGGCGAGAGAAAGGAGCAGGCAACTTTATTGCTGGTAACAGCGATAAAACTTTTAGTATACGTCAGGCAAGTCTAACAAGAATAAGCGAAAGTTGAACAATCGCAAGCCCCGATAGAAATAGATACATTGCCTTGAGCGAAAGCAAAAATGTAGTGCTAAAGATACGGTCTCATATTTACCGCTATCAATTGAAAATGTCTGAGCGTAGCATTTTCAGATTGGGATAACAAGCACAAGTTGCCATCGGCAAACACACGGGGTATAGATTGATTCTAAATTAGACACAAAAGTTATTATCACGGAAGCCGTATAGAACCTAAGTAACCTCTAAGAAAAATAATGATAATTGCTTTTATAGTTGGAGTGCTTATCTTTCTGATAATAACTCCTATATCAATAGCTATAGGATTATACATCTATAATGACAAAGATTTGCTATACGTTATCAGTAGAATATACATCTATATACTGATAGTGCTAACTCTAATCAGCATCATTACATTTATTAATAAAACTTGGAGATTATAAGGTTGAGGAAACTGAAGTCAAATAAGATGAAAAATCACTACATACCAACAACTCAAGAAGAAGAGGTTATTGCAACACTTCGTGATATACGAAGACAACTCAAGAACACACAAGGAATAAACAATAACCCTATTACTAACGATATGATAAAACTTTCAATGGAAAGTCTAAATAGGTTAGAAGAAAAGTTTATTTCTGGTGAGTTGCGGTTACACAGTGAGAAAACAGATTAATTGACATATAAGCACAGTTAGCGTCAATACTTCTAATCTAACATTTTCAAAGCATAACAGCGAAATGAGTATAAATCATGATTTCATGTATACCATTAGCGGATATATTTTCAGCACAGAACATAAGAAACTGTGAAGAATATGTTATCTCAATGCAGAAAAGACTTGACGAAGCGGTTGCTAACAATGACCACAAAGGCATAAGAAATCTTTTCAATATCTTGGTTAGACGTTCAAGAGCAGTGAAAATCCTTGCTATTTATCGTATAACCCACCTAAATCAAGGAAAACACACAGCAGGCGTTGATGGGAAATTAATACCCCAAAGCACAAAGGAAGTTACTGATAAAATACGCTTGAAACTTTTAAGCGAAATAAATATCAAGAAAATTCCTGATGCTATTCGCAGGGCATACATACCTAAACCCAATGGTAAGAAAAGACCTTTGGGCATACCAACGCTAATTGACCGCATAATCCAAGAAATCTTTAGAATAGCATTAGAACCTATTGCCGAGTATCATTTTCACGACAAATCTTTTGGATTCAGACCAAAAAGAAGTTGCCACGATGCGATTGATGCTATACGCAAATTTCTGGCACAATCTAACAGGAAAAGATATATTTTAGAAGGCGATATAAAGTCATGTTCTGACCAAATATCACACTCTCATATATCCGATACTCTTAGAAAGTGGAAAATACCAAAATATGGCATCAACTGCATTGAGAAAATGCTAAGATCAAAGATATTTGAGAAAGGCAAATTTCACGAAGTATCAGCAGGTACACCTCAAGGAGGCGCTATCTCTCCGATGCTTACGAACATTGCTTTGACTGGGTTTGACGACTATATCGCAGAAAGATTTGGCACTAAAACATATCACAGGGGAAAACATTTTATTTCTCCAATGATACGCTACGCTGATAATTTTGTGATTATCTGTCGTTCCAAAACTCACGCAAAGATGATAAAGGAAGTTGCCAAAGAATATCTGGCAAAAATAGGTTTAACGCTATCTGAAGAAAAGACCCATATAACCCATATCAAAAAGGGTTTTGATTTTCTTGGCTTCACATTCAAAAAGCATGTAAAGTTAGGTATCAAAACACCCAAAAGTATACGGGATTATAAGCTTCTAATAACACCTTCAAGGGAAAGTGTTATAAATATCCTACGCAACTGTAAAGCAGTTTTAGATAACAATAAAACAGCTAAACAGGAATCGCTTATAAGGCTTTTGAATCCAAAACTTCGGGGCTGGGCAAACTATTATAAATTTGTCAACAGCAAACTTACGTATGGTAAGGTAGATTATGCCATGTGGCATAAACTTACACGCTGGAGTAGACGGAGACACAAGAACAAAAGCGACAAATGGATATTCAATAACCTTTTCACAACAAAAGGTAAATCGCTACACTTTGCGATTGATAATTTATCTTTATTTCGTATGACCGAAACACTGATAGGAAATCACCCAAAGGTAGCAGAAGGAAAACGGGTTTATTGTAAAGAACACGCTGATTATTGGAAGAAACGGGAAAAACGATTGATATATGGAAAATTATCAGGATGGTATAAATCTTTATACCAAAAGCAAAAGGGCTATTGCCCACAATGCAACAACCCTCTTACTATTGATGATGACCTACATATCCATCATATTATCCCAAAAGCAGACGGAGGAACTGATAAACAGAGCAACCTAAATTTACTTCACTCCGACTGTCATCGTGAAATACACTCTAAAAACGCGGGTTCTCTTGGCAAGATGAGGACTTTCCATTCTTTTGCGTAAGTTCGATTCTCACAACCCGTTTTGGCGATTGTATATCACATAATCAATTATGCCAGAAATAAATAAGAAACCCAAAATAATTTGGTTTATCTAATTGATTGTTGTATAATTATAAAAACAATAATCACAAAAGTCGTTGTTATTGACGGGGAAAGCCGTGTGCGGTGAAAGTCGCACGCACGGTTTGGAGAGGGGAGCGTCAAAGTGATTTGGCGTTTCTACTCTACACGGTGCAAAATCGCTTTGGTGGATTTCGTGCTTTGTATCATCGAACCCATCTGGAATTGATGAGCGTGCTTTGCTCGCGCAGGGTAGATTTCAAAGGCAAAAAGATTTTGATAGAATTTATTTAGCATCAGACTCGAATGTAAATGATTTGCTTTTAATTTTATAGAACTGGCGCGTGAGCGTCTATCTACTAAATCGGGGGTGGAAGTGGTATCTCGACGTAAATTTTTCAAATTTCTCGGTTGGGGGAATTTCACTGCAGCACTGGGGTTGACCTTGGGACCAGGGCTGGTTCGGTATCTGTATCCACGTGTGCTGTTTGAACCCTCCTCTATTTTTACAGCAGGATTCCCAGCAGAGTATCCACCGGGCAGCGTTAGCGAAAAGTATAAAAAGGAGCCTTATGGCGTTTGGATCGTCCGGAAACAGGATGGCGAATTCTATGCCCTCTTAACCATCTGTACACATCTCGGCTGCACACCACGTTGGCTCGGCTCAGAAAACAAATTCAAATGTCCCTGCCACGGGAGCGGCTTTGATCGGGAAGGTATTAACTACGAAGGGCCCGCGCCACGTCCGCTTGAACGTGTTAAGATTACGTTGGCAGAAGATGGTCAACTCGAAATCGATAAGTCCGTGAAGTTTTTAGGTGAGAAGGGGCAGTGGACGGATCCAGGCTCCTTTTTGAAGGTCTAAAGAAAGGAGAGCATTCGTATCTGGCTCCGGTCAGGTAGAAAAGGCGTTTCGGCGTTGTAGGCGTATCTTGAATATTCCTTGTTGCAACATATACGTCGAAACTTGCGATAAAGCGTATGAACGAAGAACGAAAAGGGCTCAAAGAAAAGATTACGAATTCCGACATTTGGCGTTCTATATTCCGCCACGGATATGAAGATACAGGACGCCGATACACTTTACAGGTTCTCCAAAACGTCTGGTTACATCTCCATCCTCCTCGGGTTTCTCGCCACGCACTCAACTTCCGGTTTACATGGTGCATGGGCGGCATTACCTTCCTTATGTTCCTTGTGACAGCCGTCACTGGCGTGCTCCTGATGTTCTATTACCGTCCAACTGCTGAATACGCTTTCCACGATGTACAATACCTCGAATTTGATATTCCATTCGGCATGCTGCTGCGGAACATGCACCGTTGGGCAGCGCACGGGATGGTTATCTCGGTAATGTTGCACATGTTCCGAGTCTTTTTGACCGGTTCCTACAAGAAGCCACGAGAATTTAACTGGGCAGTTGGTGTTATCTTACTGCTCGTGACATTTTTCCTGAGTTTCACTGGCTATCTGCTCCCGTGGGATCAGTTGGCTTTCTGGGCTGTGACTGTTGGAACGAACATGGCACGCGCAACGCCGGTTTTGGGGCATGAAGGGCCCTTCGCACCGCAGGACATCACACAATCGAATGATGTCCGATTTGCGCTATTGGCAGGGACAATTGTGGGACCTTCAACACTGTTAAGGTTCTATATTCTACATTGTGTTGCTGTACCACTTTTGGCGAGCGTCTTGATGGCTTTGCATTTCTGGCGTGTCCGTAAAGATGGAGGCATCTCCGGCCCGCTATAGACGGGATTGTAGAACGAGCCTTTTTGTAAACAGAAAGCGGTTTCTGTTAGCACGGGAAAGGAATCCAATCTTCAAAGGAGCAGATTAATATGGAGCATTTTATAGCACTGGTGACGAAGCCGGATAATGTCCCTATTGTTGCTATTCTCTTTTTGATACCGTATTTCATCTGGCTTTCGTACCGGCAAGCGCGCCAAACTGATAAGACAGGTGTGCCTTCGGATGCTGCACTCAACGATAAAGTCTACGTGTGGCCCTATCTGTGTCGGAACGAATTCATCTGCGCGATTATTGTGATGCTCGTGCTCGGGGTCTGGTCAATTATGATTGATGCCCCACTTGAAGAACCCAGTGACCCAACGAAAACACCGAACCCTTCCAAAGCACCTTGGTATTTCCTTGCGCTCCAAGAGATGCTGGTCTATTTCGATCCGTGGATCGCGGGTGTGGTGCTCCCCGGATTGATTATTGCTGGCTTGATTGCTATCCCCTACATCGACACCAACCCAAAGGGTAAAGGCTACTATACGATCAAAGAGCGTCCGTTCGCACTCGCTGTATTCAGCTTCGGATTTATCGTTTTATGGATTGTTTTGATGGTCGTCGGGACATTCCTCAGAGGCCCCGGGTGGAACTTTTTCGCACCGTGGGAAGCGTGGGATCCACACCTCGTTGTACCGTTGACGAACGTGAATTTGTCCTATCTTTTCGGTATCCGTAATGAGGTTACCGCAAACTTTTTCGGCTTTGCCGTTGTCGCGGGTTATTTCTCGCTCGGGCCGATTGTCTATTTATGGAAACGGAATAGTAACCGTTTCTTACAAGAACTCGGTCTTGTTCGATATATCATCGTCTCGTTCCTGTTCTTAACCATGCTCGCACTGCCAATCAAAATGATTTTGCGAATATTTTTCAATGTGAAATATATCTGGGTATCCCCGTGGTTCAACATCTAATAAGAATAGCTATCAACTATCAACTGCTAACAAAGAAGTTTGTGAAAGTTCTAACGTCTTTCTTCTTCTTAGCCGAGAAAACGTAAGCCCAACCAACGGGCCGGGCTGGCTTTACGGAAAGGAACGTCAGAGTCCAAGCCCACTTGAACGAACCGCAAGGAAAATTAGAAAAAGGGAGATAAGTTCGTGAGGAACAAAAAAGAAATTCCTGCTGAAAGTAAATCGTATTCTGCTTTGTTCTTTATTCTGTCCGGATTGTTAGGACTTGTAACTATTTGGGGGTTCTGGAGTGAGATGATCACCCGTCGTCCGTGGAAGCAGATCCAGCAGCAATTTTATCAATATGAATATGAGAAAACACACGCGGAATTAGAGAACGCAAAGTTGGCTCTGCCCGAACTTCCCACACCTCAAGAACCTGATGCGAAAGCGTTAGGAAGGTTGACAAAAGAGGTGCGAAACGCTCAGGTCACATTGGATGAAGCATTACAAGCACGCAAGTTCCGGCAGAGCGAATCGGATGCGATTAATTATAAATATCAGCATAGCCTCCACGTCGCAAAAGGGAAACACAATGCGACTGTTGACAAGTGGCAAAAGAAATTGGCTGAACTTGAATCCCGAATTGAAGGCGAACTGACCGAAGCAGTTTTGGCAGCTGAGGCTACTTTCGCTGATGTAAACAAAGCGTTGGCACAGTTCTATCAAACCAACGGCGACCCGCAGCAGGCACTCAGCACCTATCTCATCGCGCAGAAATACGATGCCACGGACACGGAAATCGCTGAAGGCATCACCGCTGCACAAGCGTCCCTTCAGGCACTACAAGCCGACAAAGCAAAATATGAAGAAGTCGCACGCCTACAGGAAAAATTACATTCGGTCGGTGGTATCAAGCGAACCTTCCTCGGCAGTCTATTAGAAAACCCGTTCCGTGAAACGCGGACTATCACGCAATACTATCTTGAGGACTTCAATTACACCGCAGACAGGTGTGCGACCTGCCACTTTTCTGCCGATAGGAGCGGCTACGATCGAGATGCACAAGAGACGTTTGAGGTGGAGGGTGATGGCGAAAATCCTGTCGTACATCGCCTCAAGCACGCGAGTGTCAAGGTCGGCAGTGAAAGCGTCATAATTGATGACTTTGATGCGGAAGCAGACGAATATACACTGGAAGAAAACGGTACGCTCACTTTTAGTGACGTAGACGTTTTTGGCGAAGTCCAGATTTCTTATGAGACCGGCTATCGGTCTGTCCTGCAGACGCATCCACACCGCGATGTCCTTCTCGCGCAGCACCCTATTGACAGGTTTGGGTGTGTCCCGTGCCACGGTGGACAAGGGCAAGCCCTGACAGCAAAAGCCGCCCACGCGTTAACACATGCTGAATACTGGCTCAGCCCTGTACTCGGATTGGATGAACATACCGGTAGAACTTCCGAAGAAACGAAAGGGTATATGGAATCTAATTGTCGCCGTTGTCATGATGGTGTCATGAAGTTAGATTACGGGGTGAACCCTGAAACAGATGAACCTGTGGACTATGCCCCGAATCTGACAAAGGGATTGGCACTCTTTGAAGACCTCGGCTGCCACGGCTGCCACGCTGTGGAAGGGTATAGTGCCATCGAAAATGTTAACAAAGTCGGTCCATCGCTTTCAAAAGTTGGCAGTAAGGTGAAAGATACGGCTTGGCTCGAAAGTTGGGTTAAAGAACCGGAAGCGTATCTACCAAATACGACGATGCCAAACTTCTTCCCCGCAGATGGCATGAGTCAGGTCGTCTACCTCAAGAACGGCGGCGTACGCACAGGTGTTGTCACCAAAACCGATGGCGGTATTGAGATTAAAACCGATGATGGCACTGTATATCCCTATTCTGACGATTACGTCCTCCGTATCGTTGATGAGGTAAAATCTATTGCAGCATATCTCGCGACGATGAAGGATACCAGTCTTGATGAATCCTCCGTAAACTATTCCACATCTGAAAGCGTTATTAAAGCAGGTGAGGAGACTGTTAAAACCGTTGGCTGTCTCTCATGTCATGCCGTTGATGGTTTAGGCAGCGATTTCGCGCCAGCACTCGACAGTGTCGGCACAAAAGTTACACCGAATTATCTCCGTCAATGGATTAGTGATCCGAAATCTTATGATCCTGATACGAGTATGCCGAGTTTACGGTTAAGTACTCGCGAAGTTGATAACGTTGTTGCCTATCTAATGAGTTTGCAGCAGCCAACAGCCAATGTAGCGACTGACTCTATTGGTGAAGTAGATGTAGCCGAAGGTGAGACACTTGTCAGAACTTACGGATGCTTCGGTTGCCACGAAATACCGGGTTTCGAGAATGAATCCAAAGTCGGCGCAGACCTCGGCGAGTTCGGCGCAAAACTCGCTGACGAACTTGACTTTGGCGATACAGTAGACGTTGAACACAGTTGGACCGGATGGACGGTCGGTAAAGTTACCAATCCTCGACGTTACCAGACGCGCCGTATTGTCTCTCGAATGCCCGTCTTCCAAATTAGTGACGAAGACGCAAGGGCACTCGCTGTGCTTCTGAAGAGTTTCCAACCCGAGAAGTATCCGCTCGGTTACATCCATAACCGATCCGAAAAGTTGAATCGTATTGATGCTGGCAGGCGACTGGTGAAAAAATATAACTGCACCGGATGCCACGAGATTGAAGGCGCAGGCGGCGATTATCGCGACGTTATCATCGCACATGAAGGATTAAGTGATATGATTGCCACGCAGTTTGCCCCGCCAACATTGAAAGCTGAAGGTGCAAGAGTCTATCCTGATTGGCTGTTCGCATTCCTTAAAGAACCCTCTGATATTCGCTATGGACTCAAAGTACGGATGCCGACGTTCGGGCTCTCTGATGACGAGGCGACGACGCTTGTTAAATACTTCTCAGCACTTGATGACGAACCGTTCCCTTATGAAACGATTGAAACGCCGACGCCGACGCGTGCTGAATTGCGGGTTGGTCAACAGATTTTTGACGAGCTACAATGTATCTCCTGTCATCCAGCGAAAGGTGAAAGGATTCCTGAAGGCAGCGACAAGGCGGGACGACCCGATCTCTCATTGGCGAAAGAACGGCTCAAGGCAGATTGGCTCATTGATTGGATGAAGGATCCACAGTCGTTCCAACCCGGAACAGCAATGCCGCAAGCGTGGCCACTCGTCGGTGGACAGCACATGGCAGTTGACGGGTACGCTGACAATGACGCTGAAAAACAGATCCAATTCGTCCGAGATTATCTCATCTCGTTGGGACGTTAATAGTTATCAGTTATCATGCTTCGCAGTGAGAAAAGTTGTCAGTTACAAGAGTGCCTCGCAGTGAGAGTGATAGTCCTAAAGTCTCTTTCTGACCACTGAAAGATTTTTCGCAGAAAAATCGTACTCTCACTGCGAGGCAAACTGATAACTAAAAACCATTATGAGACACCTTATAATTGTCATCGTTATGATTATTGTGTGGCTCAACGGGTTAATCTGGTTGGGTAAGCAGGTCGATCCGAGTACGAAGTATCAGTCAGCGGTAGAATACAAGTACGCACGATACTGTGCTGGGTGTCATGGGAACAATGGCGAAGGCAACGGACGTATTGGGCGTTTCAAAAAGTTGGACCCCGCAGATCTAACGGACAACAGTCTCTGGGAAATGCACGACGATGAACAATTACTCGATAGTATTAACGCCGGAAAGAACGATATGCCAGCGTTCTATTACTACCTCAGCGATGAAGAACAACGGGAAATTCTCACATATATTAAGGAGAGGTTTCGTCCGTAACTTGAAATTGGTCTAATGGAACGAGAGAAAATTTTTAGTGCCATCTGTTTACCAGATACAGAATCGGTTGACTCATTTGATTTGCGTTCTTAATTTCTGTAGTGTTAATATATTACAGAACACATTTAAATAAAATATATAGGACTTATGCATTTTCTCTTAAAGTCCCCTGATAAGGGGCGGGGAATGCCCATAAGGCATTCATACCGTTGATTCTTTAGGGGGTTAAAAATACTGAAATTATTGCTTTTTGCGTAAGTCCTACTATAAAAGGAGAAAATAATCATGAAAACCCTAATTGCCTTGCTTGGCTTTGGAATGCTCGCGAGCGTTGCATTGGCAGGCAATATCACCGGCACCGTCCTGTATGAAGGCGACGCACCGGCGCGTCCAGAACTAACGGCTACCAAAGACCAGCATTGCATTGACGCTGTAAAAGGCACAAAATCTGAAGCACTTGTTGTTTCAAAGGGCAAGGGCATCAAAAACGTTGTTATTTATGCCCGCGTCCCCAGAACAAAAGTAACCTTGCCAGAAGAAACTCCTGAAATGGACCAAGTGGGTTGTGCTTACTACCCGCACGTGCTTGTTGTTCCTGTCGGTGCTACAGTGAATCTTGTCTCCAGTGATCCGGTAGCGCACAACGTCCGCTCACATGCCCAGAAGAATGAAGCAGTAAATACGTTGATTCCGAAGCCTGGGGTAGTTATCCCGCATAAAATTGAAAAGGCTGAAGAAATTAAGTTCACATGCGATATTCACACGTGGATGACCGGTTACATCGTCGCTGTTCCGAGCAACTTCTATACAGTTACCGGTGGGAAAGATGATAAAGGCAAATGGCTTAGTTCCGATGCGTATGAAAAATCGGCGGACACTGGAAAATATACACTCGAAAATGTCCCTGCCGGTAGAGCGCGCGTCGTCGCCTGGCACGAAGAACTCGGCACAGCAAACAAAACCGTTGAAGTGCCTGCCAGTGGTGATCTTACTGTAAACTTTACGAGTGCTGATTTTAAGAAAAAAGCCAAAAAATAGCAGCTGAAAACCATGAAAATATCTAAGAAGCGGCTCTATCTCATATTGGGCTGTGTACTCGTCTTTTATGCCTTGTTAGCTATCGCTCCAGCATTCGCACAGGACGTGACCGAGGCTGAGTATCGCGCCTTCCCGAAGATCGGTAGCCGAAACGCAGCATGGATCGCTGCGCAGCTCCATCTACTCTTCGGTTCCTTTATTCTCGGTGTCCCGATGTTCGCTGTTATCATCGAATTCATCGGTTGGAAGACCAAGGATGAACGGTATGACCGGATGGCACAAGAGTTTATTAAACTCTGTATGGGGGCATTTTCGACAACAGCCTTGCTCGGTGGGGTCCTCGTTTTTATTCTCATCTGGTGCTATCCGAAAGTGATGAGCAAACTCAGTGGGATATTCGGACCGACGATGATTTTTTACGTCGTCCTATTCTTCGGCGAAACCTTTACGCTCTACCTCTATTCCTATGGATGGGATAAGATGCAAGGACGCCATAAAGGGTGGCATCTCTTCCTCGGTGTTCTCTTAAACGTGTGGGGCACGGCGATTATGTTTGTCTCTAACTCCTGGTTGAGTTACCAGACGAGTCCCGCAACCCAATACGGCGTTCTATCTGAAGGGAGGCGGAAGTCGTGGATTGAAGAAAGATTGGCTGCCGATCCGTCCCTAACACCTGAAACCGCTATGGAGGGTGTTACAAGCCATACAATGGTGCCACTCCACAACGAGACGACAGGCGAATTCATGGGGACGCTTTGGGATGCTGTCAATAACTTTACGTGGATGCCTGTTAATATCCATCGGCTTGTCGGGAACATCGCTTTCGGTGGTTCAATCGTGGCGGCTTATGCTGCGTTCCGGTTCCTCGTCGCTAAGACGAAAGAGGACAAAGCACACTACGATTGGATGGGATATACCGGGAACTTCATCGCACTCTGTGGCCTGATTCCGCTGCCTTTCCTCGGTTATTGGCTCGGTAGAGAAATCTACATGTTCAATAACACGATGGGCATCAACATGATGGGCAGCCTCTTCTCTTGGCTCTTTATTATTCAAGCAGTAATGATCGGTGTCCTATTCATTGGTGCTAATTACTATCTCTGGTCAGGCATGGGGCGCATTCAGGGCGCGGAGATTTACGCGCGTTACCGTCCGTACATGATTACGGTTATTATTGTCTGTGTCGCAATCTGGATGACCCCGCGGACACTCTCTAAAATCTCGACCGCCAGTGAATTGAGCGCAATGGGCGGCGCAAACCATCCGCACCTCGGATTGTTCGGCTTGATGACCGCCAAGAATACGGCTGTTAACATTATCATCCTTACGACTTTCTTGAGTTTCTTGTTCTATCGACGTTCTGGGAAAACACCGACGGCCAGCTGGCGAAAGGTGGGGAACATAGCGATTTCCTCTGTTTTATTTTTCGCAACTGTCTCAATTGTAGTGATCGGCATCGTCGGATTTACCGTTCCTACGGACTTACGCGTCAATGTCCTAACCCCGTATCAAGTCCTGGTCGCGCTCGCTGTCATGGCAGTTGTCACTGTTGTTGACATCTTCATGTACCGAAAAGCTACAACATCGGGGACTATCAATTGGGGCGAGATGACGGACCGCTCGCAGTATGTGTTAATCCTTATCGCTATTACGTTTACGTCCCTTATGGGACTGATGGGCTATGCGCGTTCAGGATTAAGGGAGGCATGGCACATCTTCGGTGTCATGCAGGATACATCCGCAGATGCATTTACGCCGCTGCTCAGTGAGGCAGTGAACATGGTAGCGATTATCATGGTAGCCTTCTTTGCACTCGTCGGATTTATCTTCTGGCTCGGTTTGTGGGGTGAAAAGAAGAAGCAAGCATCAGCAGCTACCGCCGAAGCGGCCATCGCCGCTGAGGGTGATGATTAAAGCGGTTAAAGGAATCATTAAAAAATGTCAAGAAATACGCTCATAAAAATCGCAAGTCTAATCCTAATGGTGGTGAGTTTCATCGCCTATATCGCTGGTGCTTCTGCGTTCCCAATCGCCTCGGAGAATCTACTGCCTTGGTCGGTCTGGTTTCTGATTGCGGTCATTGTAAACATCGTCTTATGGACCAGCGTTATGAGGTTATTGACATTCTCGCTTGCCGTGATATGGTTTTATGCCTTTGTTGCAGGGCTTGTCCCGGAAAGTTCCACTGCGGTGAATTTAACTGAACTGGATTGGAGCGATCCAGACGCAGTCGCTGAGCAGGGTGCCTTGGTGTTTAATGGGAAAGGACAGTGTAGCGCGTGCCATACTGTAGATACAACTGCCCCGCCAGGGAGATGTCCCGACTTGACAGACATCGGCGTTAACGCTGCAACCCGTGTACCCGGTATGGATGCCAAAGCGTATTTGATTGAATCCATGTATCAACCGGCGAACTTTCTTGTTCCCGGCTACGGCAAAATTATGCCAGAGGTATGGAAGGCACCTATCGCGCTCTCCAAATTAGAAATCGAAGCGGTTATCGCTTACCTCCAGAGTCAAGGCGGTGAAATTGACCCGACCCCATTTGAGGAACCCATAGATAGAGCGGACATAGGGACCACTGCTGCTGCACTTCCGCCCTTGTTGACCGGTGACCCGGAACTCGGTAAAAAGGTCTTTGTAGATGCTGCATGTATCTCATGCCATGCTGTGACAGGAATCGAGAGTCCCGCAGCGGGTGAAACAACGAATGAAGACTTTGAAGTTGTTACCGCCCCCGATCTCTCTGAAATCGCTGCCTTTAATGACATGCGCTACCTTGAGGAGTCAATACTTGTACCCGGTGCCCAAATTGTAAGCGGCTACGGCGCAGTTACTGTGCGTGCAAAAGGGACGACCTTCCAGGGAACACTCGTCTCGCAAGACGAAGAGAAAATTGTCGTCCGAACCAAAACGGCAGACGGTGTGGAAGAAGAGCATACCATCTTATTGAGCGAAATTGATGACGAGCCGATTGAGGAACTCACAGATCTGGAAGCGAAAGGTTATCTTACATTAACGCTAACACCAGCAGATGCGAATGCTCCTGTAACGGGTCAATTGGTTTCGGAAACTGATGAAGTCGTAACACTTAAGGTCGGCGACGAGGCGCGAACGCTCTCTAAAACAGATGTGAAGAGCCTGATGACCGTTGTCACTTTTGATGGCGATGAAATTGTTGGCGAACATGTGTCGGGAACAACGGATGACGACGAAATTGTATTAGTCGTTGACGGGAGTGAAGAGATATTTGATACATTTGATCTTGAGGAAGCTACCCTTACCCGTGCGTCTGGCAAGAGACTCCATGTTACATCACCGATGCCCGAAAACTTCCCGATCCTCTTATCGGTCGCAGATTTGACCAATCTACTCTCTTTCTTGAGCACACTCACTGGTGCAACAGCGGAAGCGGTGCCAGAGGAGACAGGAGACACTCCCGCGGAATGACAGATCCTGCAAAAAAAAAAAGCAAATTCTTTCTTCAACCCTATAAGGGTGGCACTTGTGTAGAGGAGGATAAACACGAAAAATGAAAAGACCGTCTCTTTTCACAATATGTCTCATAATTCTGGTCGGTTCTTGGGTCTTCCTGAAATTCGTCATTGGCGGACTTATCTCAGTACCGATACCGGGTAGCGTGATTGCGATGTACATGGGATTGATTATCATCGCTATCTTGGTGCATATCTCTGTTGAGGACTCGCTATTTCGGGAATTTCGCCGCCCTATTCTCGAAACGCTGGTGGAAGACAAACGCCGTCCGCACCGCCGCGTGCTTGTGGTGTTAATCCCGCTCCTGCTGCTCGGTTATACCTACTCAATTATTGCGCAACGAGCGAATCCGCCTGGAAGCCCGCGCGACGCACACCCATCGCCGCCCCTTGAATTGACCTACAAAGATGAGGTCATCGGCACGATGCAAGATGTCGTGAACCCGTTCCGGCACTATGAAAAAGATGACCCAGAGGCGTTCAAAGCGCATGTTGAAAACGGTAAACGGGTCTATCATCAAAATTGCTTTTACTGCCACGGAGACCACTTAGATGGGCAAGGGCATTTCGCGCCATACCTCCAGCCGCTACCTGCTAATTTCCAGGACCCAGGCATTATTCCGAACTTCCAAGAATCTTTCTTTTTTTGGCGAATTGCCAAGGGCGGTCCGGGGTTACCTGCAGCTGGGACACCTTGGGATTCAGCAATGCCTATCTGGGAAAATACCTTGACGAAAGACGAAATTTGGGACGTAATTCTCTTTCTTTCTGACTATACCGGCTATCAGTTCCGAACCTTTGGGGAGGCACACTAAATGAGAATCAGAACAGTCGCTCTCCTATTCACCCTTTTTGGAATGCTTGCTGCGCTTAGCCTTATATACGCGCAAAATGCACCAGAGGCTTCTGAAAAAGGAAAACAGGTTTATGAAAATAGCTGCGCACACTGTCACGGTATTGAAGGCAGAGGCGACGGTTCCGCTGCTGAGAACCTTCTCCCAAAACCGAGGGATTTCACACGCGGTTTGTATAAAATCCGGTCTACAGAAACCGGGCAACTTCCAACAGATCAAGACTTGTTTGACATCATCACCGAAGGAATGCCCGGCTCGTCTATGCCGCCATGGGAAACTGCTTTAAGTGCCAATGATCGCTGGGAAGTGGTCGCATACATCAAGACCTTCTACGACGGCTTTAAGGAAGCAGAAACACCGCCAAAGCAGATTAACCTGTCAGGAAAAGTCTCTTACTCTGAACAGAGTGTAGAAACCGGAAAAGCACTTTATATCGAACTCGGTTGTGTTGAATGCCATGGGGATGTTGGGAGAGGCGATGGTACTTCGGCACCGGACCTGACCGATGAATGGGGATTTCAGAGCTGGCCCGCGAATCTAACACAGAGTTGGAATTTCCGAGGGGGTTCGGATACCGAAGACATCTTCAAACGATTTATTGGCGGACTCGCCGGTTCAGCCATGCCAGCGTTTGAAGGTGATAGCTTCCCAGGCTTCGGACTGACAGCTGAGGAATCCAGTCGTATGATCGAATTGGATAACAAGGATGAGATGACAGAAGCAGAGGAAGACGAATCCGCCCAGCTTTACGAGAAATACGATGCTGCTGTTGATATTGCGCTCAATCTTGCGGAAGGTACAGAACTTTCTGCTGATGAACAGAAGATTTATGATGATGCGATGAGAGTTGTCTACGAAAAGAGTTGGCATTTAGCGAACTACGTTAAATCTCTCTCGCCTGAGAAACGCCCTGAATCCGCGATTGGGAATAATGTACTCCGCTCACAATACGTTGGCGGCGAATTGCCGCCGATGGACGATGCCGCTTGGGAAATCCTTGAAGCCAGTTATTTCCCGCTTGTTGGGCAAGTCGTCATTGAGCCACGGCAGTTTAATCCAACGATTGATGCTGTGAACGTCAAATCTTTTTACAACGATACAGAGGTCGCTTTCCTCTTCACATGGGATGACCGAACACACACGACTGACGAGACCGATGAAGAGACAGGGAAAACCCTTGAGGACGCATTGGCGGTCCAGTTTCCAGTGAAAGTGCCGCAAGGACCGACCGCACCGAAACCCTATTTCTTATGGGGCGGGAGACTGCCGGTCTATCTATGGCATTGGAAAGCCTCAGCACCTGAACAGGTAACCGAGTTGACCGCTAAAGGTATCAACAACGCCGAAGTTCAGGAAGCACAAGGCGCATTAAAATCACAAGGCACCTACACAGATGGGCAATACAAATTATGGGTGAAACGTGCCTTAAAGACCGATGACAAAAAGGACTTGCAACTTGAGTCCGGTGTTTTCGTGCCTATCGCTTTCTCGGCATGGGATGGCGCGAATGGCGATGTTGACACAAAACGGGTGATGACAAGTTGGTACACTTTTGTCCTCGAACCTGTCCCATCGTCAAAACGGTTCATTTATCCGCCCTTAATTGCACTGCTCTCTGTTGGTTTTCTCTTCGGTTTACGTGCATTCGTACTACGGAGAAATTCAGAAGAAACCAATAACTAATAACGCATAATCAATTTTCAGTTATCGGTGCTCAGTAGATGATTAACTGAAAACTGACAACCGATAACTGATAACTACGAAAAAGGAGAAAAAAAATGAAATCCTATTTGTTGGCAAGTCTCACGGTACTTCTCGCGTGCTGCTTTGTTGGTACTACCTTCGCAGCTGACTCCGGTTCGGGCGAAAAAGAAATGTTAGTGTTCCCTGAAGCGTATAAGCCTATGAAGGTGAACAATGGCGGCACAATTAGCGGTGTAGTGAAGTTTGAAGGGGATGTGCCTGAGAAGAAAGCACTGGAAATCACCAAGGACAAGCAAGTTTGTGGTGCTGACGAAAAGTTTGATGAATCACTGGTTGTCGGTGAAGGCAACGCTTTAAAAAATACAATCGTCTACCTAATCGACATTTCAGCAGGTAAAGAGCTTGACAAAAAAGCTAAAACAGAGATCGATCAGAAGGGTTGCAAATTCACGCCACATGTCCAGATTGTTCCTGTTGGCGCACGCCTAACAATGCTGAATTCCGATAAAATTATGCACAATGTGCATATCTTCGGCAACAATCCAGTTAACAAACCGCAGCCGAAAACCCGTCGGAAGATGGCCCTCAAAGCCGTCAAGGAGGCAGAGGGTCCCGTCTCAGTCAAATGTGATATTCACGGGTGGATGTCTGCCTGGATCGCCTACGTACCGCACCCCTATTTTGCCGTTACCAACGAAAAAGGTGAATTCACGCTTGAAGATGTCCCCGCAGGTGAATATAAACTCGGTTATTGGCATGAAGCGTGTGGTACGAACAGCAAGACTCCTGTCACTGTTACGGTAGAGGCTGGCGGCACTGTCACGCAAGATTTCACACTGAAACTGAAGTAGCCATCAGCGGTCGGCAAGAGGTTTCCTTGTGGCAGACACAGAGGCTTTACATTCCATAACTACTGACAGCCGAAAGCCGAAGGTTCCCGAAAGCCGAATTGAGGTAGAAAATCTCTCCCACGCTTATCAGCAACGGCAGGCACTTGACAATATCAGTTTTGATGTCTCACGCGGCGAGATTTTTGGACTCCTCGGACCTAACGGAAGTGGGAAAACGACCCTTTTTAGGATCCTGTCTACACTGATGCCAGTAACCGCTGGCACTGTTCGCATCCTCGGACACGATTTAGCAACTGAGGTAAAAGCGATTAGGCACCTTTTAGGGGTCGTTTTTCAACATCCGGGATTAGATGCTAAACTGACTGTCGTCGAGAATTTACGACACCACGGACATCTCTACGGGCTTGCGGGTAAAACCCTGCGTCACCGAATTTCGGAGCTCCTTGAACGTTTTGGGGTTTCGGATAGGGCAACGGAGCGCGTTGAAGTCTTATCCGGTGGTTTACAAAGACGGGTTGAAATCGCAAAAGCCTTGCTCCATTCGCCTCGTGTGCTGCTCCTTGACGAACCGACAAGTGGTTTGGATGTAGCCGCACGGCGACAACTCAGCGACTATCTCAGTGTGCTTGCACAGACAGAAAATATGCTCGTGCTGCTCACAACGCACCTGTTAGATGATGCTGAGACATGCGACAGGGTAGGTATTCTGGATGTAGGGAAATTAGTCGCTCTCGGAGAACCTGATGCACTTAAGACGCAAATTGGAGGTGATGTTGTCCTCATAGAGAGTATGGACAACGAAAATCTTTGTACCACTATTGCCGAGAGATTTGGTGTTTCAACCGTGTTAACTGATGGTCAACTACGGATTGAGTGTGAACGCGGACATGAATTCGTTAGAGATGTGGTCGCCGCGTTTCCAGAAAAGATTCAATCGGTTCGGTTCGGGAAACCGACACTCGAGGATGTGTTCATAAAGTTGACAGGCAACCCGTTCGTGTAGAGGAAGAATCTCGTGCAACGCGTTCTGCTACCGATTACAACGATATGGTGGCGCGAAATCATTAGATTTTATCGACAACGGAGTCGGCTCTTCAGTGCTATTGCGCAACCCTTAGTTTTCTGGATTCTCATCGGGAGCGGGTTGAGTGCTTCTTTCCGACCGGCTGGTGCAACAGATGAACTGGATTATATTGCATATTTTTATCCCGGCATCGTCGTTTTAGTCTTGCTTTTTACGTCTATTTTCGCTACAATTTCTGTTGTGAATGATCGGCGCGAAGGCTTCTTACAAGGGATACTTGTCGCGCCAGTGCCAAGATGGCGGATCGTACTCGCACAAGCGTTAGGCGGGACAACGTTAGCACTTTTGCAAGGCGTGCTGCTCTTATTACTCGCTCCGATGACCGGCATCCGATTCGGTACCGCATCCCTCTTTCTCACACTCGGTGTGATGGCACTTTTGGCGTTTAGCTTGACAAACCTCGGACTCCTTATCGCGTGGCGGATGGATTCAACGCAAGGATTTCATGCCATTATGAATCTCCTGCTAATTCCGATTTGGCTCCTTTCCGGCGCGTTTTTTCCGAGTACCGGCGTACCCGGTTGGTTAGCATGGACAATGAAATTCAATCCGTTAACGTATGGGCTTGCAGCTTTTCGGCACAGCCTCTACCTTGACACCACCACAAAAGCATTTGGAGAGGAGACAACTTGGACACTCTCTATGCTAATTACCGGTCTGTTTTCTGCTTTGACGTACGTCGGGGCAACGCTTACAGCGTCCGCAAAGCCGAAGTAGACTTGTTAAGAACAAAAATTTTATGCGTCTCGCGTTTTTTAACACCTATGGCGCACTGTTAGGAGGACTGGATGCTTCAATGGCTACCTGAGAATGTATCAACGTACGGGCAAAGCGTTGATAACCTCTTTTACGCTATCTATTATCTTACCCTCATTGTGTTTATCCTTGTGATGGGAACCCTTATCTTTTTCCTGATTAAATATCGCCATCAGGAAGGCAAGAAAGCCGATTACATCGAAGGAAGCACGACGTTGGAAATTGTTTGGACAGCCGCTACAACGGTAATTGTCTTTGTGCTGGCTATGTTCAGCTACCCACAATGGAACAATATTAAGTCACCAACACAATTTCCCGAGAACCCAGATGTTGTTGTACAGGTCAGCGGAAAACAGTTTAACTGGGATATGACTTATCCCGGTCCCGACAACGAATTCGGGACAGATGATGACCTGGAATTGGAAAACGAATTGCATGTGCCGATGGACGCGGTCGTGCATATCCGCTTAACCTCTGTGGATGTCATTCACAGTTTTTTTGTGCCACAATTACGGCTCAAACAGGATGCATTGCCCAACCGGTTTATTAATGTCTGGTTTGAGGCAACAAAGGCAGGACGTTATGAGATTCCGTGCGCCGAACTTTGTGGATTCGGACACTCCGGAATGCTCGGCTACCTTAATGTGCATACGCAAGCCGATTACGATGCCTGGGTACAAGAAAGATGGCCTCAGTAGGCTGAAGGAGGATAATAACGATGCACGATAACGAACATACGGAACATCATCACGAAGAAAGTTTTATTAGCAAATACATATTTTCGCTCGACCACAAGACAATCGGTAAGCAGTTCCTTATCTATGGACTGATTATGTTTTTCGTCGGTGGTGGGCTTGCACTGCTCTTTAGATGGCAACTCGCTTATCCGGATCAACCGCTACCGATCATCGGTGCCTCGCAACAATATATTGACGACGGTGAAGTTGTCACCGGGGCTGACAGGATGTGGGAACGCATCTATGACTCAGATAAAGAGGAATGGCTTGAAGTAAATATGCCAAGTGGGGTCATCACACCCGAATTCTACAACATGCTCTTTACGATGCATGCCACCATTATGGTGTTCTTCGTCGTTGTTCCTATCTTGGTGGGTGCTTTCGGGAACTTCCTGATTCCATTAATGATCGGTACACGCGATATGGCGTTTCCGATTCTCAATATGCTCTCCTTCTGGCTCGCAGTCCTTGCAGCGATTGTGATGGTACTTGGGTTCTTTGTACCGGGTGGACATGCTTCAGCAGGGTGGACAGGCTACGCGCCCCTCTCCGCTGATCCGCAATGGACAGGGGTCGAGTGGGGGCTAAATCTCTGGGCGATTAGTCTCCTCCTTCAGGGTTTTTCCTCTCTGGTTGGTTCTATTAATTACATTACGACTATTATCAATATGCGCGCACCCGGGATGACCTTCTTTCGGATGCCGTTAGTCATCTGGTCGCTCTTCATCGTCGCGATTCTCTTGCTGCTCGCATTTCCTGTTTTGTCCTCTGCACTTGCCCTTCTTATCTTTGATAGGCTTGCGGGGACAACGTTCTTCTCTGCAACAGCAGAAGGTGGCGGTGATCCCCTACTCTGGCAACATCTGTTCTGGTTCTTCGGACACCCCGAGGTCTATATCCTCATTCTGCCCGGCATGGGTATCGCTTCCGAACTGATTGCTGTCTTTTCACGGAAGCCAATCTTCGGGTATCGTTCGATGGTCTACGCAATGATCGCTATCGCGTTTTTAGGTTGGATTGTCTGGGGACACCACATGTTCCAAAGTGGTATGCGGCCCGGTTTGGGT
This sequence comes from Candidatus Poribacteria bacterium, assembly GCA_003635255.1. Classification (GTDB taxonomy): domain Bacteria; phylum Poribacteria; class WGA-4E; order WGA-4E; family WGA-3G; genus WGA-3G. Next base: position 54,368 of record PYJC01000055.1, read on the forward strand.
TCCATATTCATGACGACAACTATGCTCATTGCGGTACCTTCAGCCATTAAGACATTTAACTGGATGGGGACAATGTTCCGCGGTTCAATCCGATTTACAACGCCAATGCTCCACGGGATCGCATTCGTTTCGATGTTTGTCATCGGTGGACTCAGCGGTATCTACATGGCAAATACGCCTGTGGACATCTTCATCCACGATACCTACTACATTGTGGCACATATTCACTACGTTGTATTCGGCGGAAGTCTGTTCGCTATCTTCGGGGGCATCATCTTCTGGTTCCCGAAGATGTACGGACGCTATATGAACGATGTATTAGCGAAAATTCACTTTTGGTTGACCTTTATCGCGTTCAACTGTACATTCTTCCCCATGCATATCCTCGGCGTAGGTGGACACATGCGGCGCATCTCCAATCCTCAGCAGTATGAGTTTCTGCAGGGGTTTGAAGGCATGAACATCTTTATCACAATGAGTGCGTTCACGCTCGGCTTCGCACAATTGATACTCGTCTTTAACTTTTTCTGGAGCATGTACAAGGGGAAAGTCGCCGAACAAAATCCGTGGCAGGTCAACACACTGGAATGGGAAGCACCGACACCCGTACCGCACGGTAACTTCGGTCAAATTCCCACTGTCCACCGCGGTCCGTATGAATATAGTGTCCCCGGTGAAGAATCTGATTGGATACCGCAAGCACAACCTGAACATGCGCCCGCAACAAGCGGAGACTAAGCAGCTGTAGGCACGGTTTTCAACCGTGCCTCTGTAAAATTCTGGAAGCGCAGCATGGAAAATCACGCTAATTATAGTCCATGGCTACACAGAATGGCACGCCTCACCGCCGGTGCAACGTTCTTGTTGATTGTTATCGGTGGGATCGTCACAAGTACTGATTCCGGATTGGCTGTACCCGATTGGCCAACAACCTTCGGGTACAATATGTTCCTCTATCCGTTATCAGAAATGGTAGGGGGCATCCTGTATGAGCATAGCCATCGACTCATGGGGTCGCTCGTTGGGATCCTGATGATCGGTCTCTTTATCTTGATATTGGTGAGAGATTCTCGGAAGTGGTTGAAATGGCTCGGACTCGCCGCACTCATCGCTGTTATTGTGCAGGGTGTCCTCGGTGGACTTCGGGTTACACAGATTAATCGCAACTTCGCGATTGTGCATGCGTGTCTGGCGCAAGCGTTTTTCGCACTGCTCTGCGGCATCGCTTGGTTCACCTCTCGCGAATGGTGGCAAGATGGGAATATATCTCCGAGCGAAACAGGACGAAAATTGCGACGGTTAAGTCTGATTACGACGTGCCTTATTTATGTGCAGCTCATCTTTGGCGCGATTTTACGGCATACCGGCACCAGACTTGACGCGCATCTTCTCTTTGCTTTCTTGGTCGCATTGCATATCTTTTTGTTAGTAAGACGTATCCTTGGAACAAATGGTGATGCCCAGAGAATTGGACAATCTATGCCGCTGCTATTGATCGGCCTGCTTGCAATCCAGTTGATGCTCGGTACTGGGGCATTTTTTGCGAAACTCACGGCATTCGGCGAAACATTCGCAGCAGCACTTACGGTAACAATTACCACCGCGCACGTTGCAGTTGGCGCACTCATGTTGGTAAGCAGTTTTGTGCTTACCCTGAAGATCTACCGGTTCACTGATGCATCGGTAACTATTGAAACAGCAACAGGTGGTGCGTTGGTTACAGAGTGAAATAGACATTATGCCTTTAACAACAGTAAGGTTACCAGACAACACAGATACAGCAAACCCACCTTCAAAGCACTCGGTTTTCGTGCGGCGCGTGGCTGACTATGTAGAATTTATCAAACCGAGGTTGGTTGTGATGATACTCATTACAACTGCTGCGGGGTTCTATCTTGGCGCGCAACAAGTCGTAGATTGGCTTCTTTGTCTCCATACGCTGATCGGTGCCGGGTTGACAGCAGCGGGGGTATTGGGACTCAACCAGTACCTTGAACGCGATGTAGATGCCCAGATGAAACGAACGCAGGAGAGACCCCTTCCTGATGGCAGGATGAATCCCTTGGAAGCATTGTTTGTCGGTGCTGCGCTCACAAGTGGTGGAATGCTTTATCTAACGTTCATCGTCAATATGCTGAGCGGATTCGTCATTTCACTGATAGTGGTGAGTTATCTGTTTCTCTATACACCGCTCAAACGGAAAACTTCACTGTGTACGCTTATCGGAGCGGTACCGGGAGCACTCCCGCCTGTCGTTGGATGGGTCGCAGCGCGAGGTTCGCTAACAGGTGAGGCGTGGGTACTGTTTGCTATACTCTTTTTATGGCAGGTCCCGCATTCCCTCGCAATCGCCTACATTTATCGCGAAGACTACGCAAAAGCCGGATTCCGCCTGTTACCGGTCATTCATCCAGATGGCGCAAGCACGTGCCGCCAAATTGTAATTAATTGCGTCGCGCTTCTCGGCATCGGTTTGTTGCCTGTTCTGTATGGCGTTGCCGGTAGCGTCTATTTCTTCACAGCACTACTATCAGGCGTAGCGTTTCTGGCAGTCGGTATCTATTTGGCGCGCACACGCTCGGTGAAAGCCGCACGCTATCTGTTATACGCTTCGCTGCTTTATTTGCCATTGGTATTCATCACGATGGCATTGGATAAAATTTAGGTTAACGAGGCAGCAAAATTGGAGCATTTATGAACGCGCCAGAGCATCGCAAGCGGAATCGTCGCCTCGGACTCATCTTAGGTCTATTGTTTGTAGGGTTATTTGCTACTGTGACAGTAACGATGATTACAGGTAGCAAAACACCCCCGCTCCTTGAAAAAGTTGTGAGAGGTGTTGCTTCCCCGATTTTAGGTATTATTGGGCTTCTGCTGATTATCGGGGCAATTGTTGAGGTTGTTTTTCAAATTCTGAAAAATGGAGAAAGCCTTATTAGCAACCTTATTGTCCCCATTTTAGGTACCATTGGCTTACTACTGGTTATCGGGACAGTCGCTGAGATTGTTTTTAAGATTCTGAAAAATGGAGAAAGTGTTGTTAGCGATCTTATTGCCCCCGTTTCTTTAGGTATTATTGGGCTGCTACTGGTTATCGGTGCAGTCATTGGGATTGTCAAAAACAGATTAAGTGAATGATGGCAGAGAATAACGTTGAAATGCGCGAGTCTGATCGACCCCCTTTGAGTAACGCACGATTGGGCATATTAGTCCTACTCGGTGCGGAGACGATGCTGTTTTCGGGACTTATCGGCACATTTCTCGTATTTCGAGTCGGGAACGTCACATGGCCCCCGCCATCACATATCGGGATTGAGCTGCCACGCGCGGTAACCGGCATTAATACCGTCTTACTTTTATTGAGCGGCTATACAATGTTTCAAGCACGCCGCGCAATTCAGAAAGACAACCTGAAGCAGCTCCGTAATTGGCTACTACTCACTGGGGGACTTGGGCTACTTTTCCTCGGTGTACAGGGCAGCGAGTGGGTACAACTCATTCGCAATGGACTCACACTTCAATCGGGTGTATATGGCGGCATCTTTTATGTACTAATCGGATGTCATGCCGTTCATGTGCTGAGTGCTGTTATATGGCTATTTATTGTTTTGGGTATGGCAATGGCAGGGCGTTTCTCTGCAGCCCGTTACACCGGCGTTGATACGTGTACGATCTATTGGATTTTTGTTGTCGCGCTCTGGCCAATTCTCTACATTTTGGTGTATCTATCGTAGAACCGCGAAAGGAATTGTTGGAATGCATAAACTATTTTGGCGTAGCTTGCAAGCCAAAACTTGCTATACAAAAGTCTTATGGGCTTCCGTTTTGATATTCGTCATGTTTATCGTACCGACGGCCCTTGAGGCATGTCCCGCTTGCAAAACACTTGATGACCCGATCGGTAAAGGTTTTAATTGGAGTATCCTTTTTATGATAGCAATGCCCTTTACTGTTTTCGGGTTCATCGGTGGCACGATTTTCTTACAATGGAACGGTTATCGGCTATCGGTTATTGGTAGTCGCTTAAAGAAGCGTCTTCTACGCATCAGAAATTCTTAACTGACAACTGATAACTGACAACTGATAACTTATATAAGGAGTTTAAAGATAGTGGAACACGCTACCACTTTAGATCACACTGAAGACGTATATGAGCCTTCGCTTACACCGGATAGCCTCGGCAAACTCGGCATGTGGATTTTCCTCGTGGGGGACACCATGTCGTTTGGCGCGTTGCTTGCAGCCTACGCGGCACTCCGGGCGGGGGCAGGCGTAGTCGGTTGGGTACCACCAGATGAAATCCTCGGTATTAACCTAACCGCAGGCATGACATTCCTGCTGATATGCAGTAGTGTTACGATGGTGAAAGCATTGGAATCCATTCAGAACGGCAATGTTTCACGCATGTGTCTGTTCCTTGGACTGACAATCGCCGGAGGACTCATCTTCCTCGGACTGCAGGCTTATGAGTGGACTCATTTGATTAAACACGGTTTGACCTTGACCGGCATTCCTGAGCACGGGTTAAAGAGCGAAACTATCAGTGGCTCAACACTCTTTGGTCCAACTTTCTATGCTATCACAGGTTTCCATGGGTTACATGTAACCGGTGGTGTCATTTATCTCATTGTTATCTTGATACACGGCTTGCGGGGTAGGTACACGGCTGAGTTTAACCATGAGGTAGAGATCGTTGGACTCTATTGGCACTTCGTTGACCTTATCTGGATTATGGTCTTCACCTTCATTTATCTACTATAGGAGTAATAAGAATGGCACAGGATGGACACACAGAACACCCGAAATACATGAATATCTTCTGGTGGCTTTTGGGGCTGACAGTCGCTGAGGTTTTGGTCGTGATTCCCGATCTCCCTATAGCAATCAAAGCCATCTTGCTTATCGGAATGGCATGTTCCAAGGCCGCCCTTGTCGCTATCTATTTCATGCATCTGAAGTTTGAAAGGAAGACATTGTCAGCTATCGTGATAACACCCTTCCTTATCTGCGTTTTTCTCGTGATTATGCTGATGCCTGACCTCACATTAGATGCGCGACTTGATGGTATTGTGAAACCGGCCACAGAAGTTGTGGATACGTCGTCTCACTAACTAATAGTTTCCGGTTGTCAGTTGTCAGTTATCGGTTGGTTTCTTGTAACAATTTATATCTTATTAGGGTACTTCAGGAGATCATAGATTGTTACAGAAAACCCGCTTAACCGAAAACCAGAAACTGAAATCACATTTGGAAGTATGGAAACACAAAACGGCAGCTCCAACAAAGTTGAACGACGGTTTGACAAAAGCACCCTGATCTGGGTAGCGTTAGGTGTTATTATTATCGCTATCGCGGCTGTCAACTTATGGTCGGTATTTGACACTAAACCCGAGGCATTAACTGAGACTGTTGCTGTCAGCGTGCCAGCCTTTAGCCTGACGAACCAACAAGGAGAACCGTTAGGGTCGTCCGACATGGCAGGCAAAATTTGGGTGGCGGATTTCATCTTCACCAATTGCCCAACGATTTGTCCGGCGATGACGCAGGAGATGGCACGCCTCCAATCCGAATTTGTCGCGGATCCAGTCTATTTTGTCTCGTTCTCTGTAGATCCGGAACGGGATACGCCGCGAGTCCTCTCGCGCTACGCAGCGGCTTACGGCGCGGACGATAGACGTTGGCATTTTCTCACGGGGGACAAAACGAAGATATACCAGTTAGCCGAACAAGGGTTTAGTTTAGCCGCGGGCCACAACGGCACCGAAATACTCCATAGTCCGCGGTTTGTTCTCATTAGACCAGATGGAACAATTCACGATGCCTACGATAGTCGAAGCGGCCCCGCAATGCTGCGCTTACGACGAGATGTCAAAACGCTCCTCGGAAAATAAAAGACGTGAATCTCCTAATCTCTCTCGCGGCTTTTATGGTTCACTTCACATTCGGGTTTTACCGCGGACAGTTTAAGCGATTCAGCCGTCCGTGGAGCAGATGCCTCTATATTCCGATTACGATGAACATCGTTGTTCGACACTTTATCCTCAATTGGGAGTGGCAAACCGCGATGGTTTACTTATGGCCCGCAACGCTCATCGCGCATATACTCGGCAGTTTTCTGGGAGCGCGTTATAAATCACAAAAGTTAGATAAGGACTAACAAAATAGTCCGCAATTTAAATGAGAGGAATTAATCATGCTGAAATTTCAGATAGCCTTAATCTTAATTTTATTCGCTTGTGTCACTTTCATATCTTGTGAAAGAGTCGCGAATATTTTAGAACCTACCGCGCATGTTGGCGACGGTATGACTTCAGAAGACACAATGGATGTTATGGTAGATCCTGCTATGGCAGAAGCCTTAGCGACCTATAAATCGTGGCGGTATGGGCAACCTTTACCGACACCTCCGGCTACATTCACAGAACCGAAGGACAGTGGCAGTGCACACGGTTTAGGGGGCCGTACCGTTTACATCAATGCAACCGACCATAGATTTTACTTCACTGTTCTGAATCTCATTGATGCCGGCGCCCCGGTTGTTTTTCCATCTGGGCATACCCTCGTCAAGGAAATTATGGATGATACCAATACATTCGTCTGGCGCGTCGCAATTATGAGGAAAACCGACGATCCAATGTATGCCGATCACAATGGATGGATGTACGTACAGTATCAACGTGATTCCGAGACAGATGAATTTGTGGCAGCAGCGGGCGACGGTACCGAACGTGGCAGTATGGGGTGCCACGGATGCCACGCAAAAGCCAAGTATGATAGCGTTTTCGTAACAGAACTTCTCCTCGAGTTAGGGCGAGCACGCCTCAGGGGTGAACAAGTCCCCCCGACCCAGACTACGGAGACCGAGCCTACGCCTGAAGAAGATGCTGATGACGCAACTGATGGTGAAGCCTCGAATGCCGAAGCTATGCCTGAAAACTAACACAGTCGTCAAATAACTCCTCTATAGTGGAATCCGTAATCACCTTTACACATCGGTAGGTGTGGTTTGAAACCGCACCATAGGTGTCAATTTAGCGGTCATCCAGGCCCGGTAGGTTCGGTTTCCTAACCGAACCGGATATGACGCGGAAACCTTGAAGTCTTCAAAAACCTCTTCAGTCCCGTAGGGTTTATTTGCTTGGGTGTTTCTTCACAATGTTTATAGCAGCGTATGGCGAAAAAAGACCTCAGCCCCGTAGGGGCGGCATTTGGAAGCTTGCTACCAAAGTTGCCGCGAAAAGCCACTAAATTGACACCTATGATTGGGCTTTGCGTAAGTCCTATTAAAGAAAGGAATCCCCATCCTAAAAGATGCGGTGTGAATATGATAAAACAAATTCATATAAAAAACACTAAACTATTTAAAGATATTTGTATTAAGGAATTACCTGAAACGGCAAAACTTGTAGTTCTGTTTGGAAATAATGGGACAGGAAAATCAACTATATTTGATGTTCTTAATAGCTGGAAAGGGAACCCTAATCCAGGCGGGAATAGAGAAATCTTCACAGGCAATTTTGAAGTGCAAACACATAGAGACACCTCTATTATAGTAAGATCACTTACGCCTTACAGGGTCTACATACATACGGATAGGCACCAACCGATAGAAGGAGGACATTATCAGAGTCATGGAACTCATCATATAGAACATAGACTTGATTCTAATTTGGGGTATCTGTGCAGTTTATACTATGATGATTTTTTATCACAAATTCATTCTGATGTGGATAAAACTGTATCTCGCATTAAACAGGAGATGAAAGATAAATACTTCACAGAAATTAAAAATAAAGTGAGTGAAGTTTTAGATGTTAATCTTGAACTAAAACCAACAGAAGATAGGGATGAGCATCTGAATATCCCTTCTATAGAAAAAAACGGTCAGCATTATCAATACTTACAGATGTCAAGCGGGGAAATCGCAGTATTTGACTTATTGTTGGATATGTGGATTTCTAAAATACAGGACGAAAATGCAGGTTATAGCCATACTATATTCTGTATTGATGAGCCTGAAAGCCATATTGCTCCCAATCTTCAGTGTGAATTATTAGAAGCACTTTATTCTCTTACTCATGATGATAAACAGTTGTGGATCTCCTCTCATTCTATAGGTATCATAAACACAGCGATAGACCTCTGGGAAAAGAATCCAGAAAAAGTGGTTTTCCTTAATCTAAATGGACATAATTTTAATGAAAAAGTAATTCTCACGCCCTCCGTAGTAGATCGCAAATTAATCCAAGATATTTATAAGACAACAGCGGTACATATAACTAAATTTCATTCTCGCATCCTCCCGATATTCTGTGAATCTGATAAGCAATTTGACGCAACTTGTTATCATACTATATTTAAAAGTAAATATCCCCAATATGAGTTTCAATCCGTAGGTGGATCAGGTCAAGTAACACAACACGTAAAAATCTTGAGAAATGTTGGTCTGGACGCTATTGGTATAATTGATAGAGATAATAGGTCAGACACACGGAGAGAACAAGAGATGCAAGAAATACCCGGGCTGCGCATTTTATCTAAAATTAGTATTGAAGAATACCTTTTAGATGATGAAGTTTTACGTGAATTATGTAAAGAAAAAAAGTGTCCCGAAAAAAGCGAAGAATTAATAAATGCCAAAGAAGAATGCAAGAAAGCGAAAATAAATCAGGCAGAAAAGAAAGATGGAAAGTATGATCCCAAAGCAAAAGAGATTGCAGCTGATTTTTACAAAAAGGCGTTGAAAATTTTACCGCGTAATGAAATGGGATACGATGTAAATGATTTTATGAAAAATATACTTCCAACCTGTATTAAACCCAATATGGACGTTTACAAAAAATTAGAAAGAGATATATTCACCCACTTTAGACATAGATAGACATTAAATAGTTTTAATCTTGAAAACTTCTTGAAAAACGACTGGGAATTAATTTTTAAGAAAATACTGTAAACTTGAATTTAACCAAGCTCAAATCTACTTATTGCGAAAAAAAGAAGATGAACAAACTATATTTCGGTGACAACCTTGAAGTCATGCAAGAAATGGACGACCAACGCGTCGACCTAATCTGCACCGATCCGCCCTTCAACAGCGGGCGTGACTACAACGCGTTCCTTACGGATTCGCTGGCACAATCCAAAGCGTTCACGGACACATGGACATGGGACGACCCCGCAAAGGATGCCCGCGCCGACATTGAAAGACGCGCCCGCACCAGCGACACCTACAAGGCATTGGATACTTGTCTGAAAGGATATGACCTTGTGTTGCAAAATGCGGTGTCCGGCAACAAAGGCGCGATGCGTGCTTATCTCGCTTTTATGGGACCGCGACTTGCCGAGATGCACCGTATCCTCAAAGACCCAGGGAGTATTTACCTACACTGCGACCCGACTGCAAGCCACTATCTCAAAGGTGTGATGGACGCGATCTGGGATCGGAACAATCCGAAGAAAAATGAGTATTTCAGAAATGAGATTGTGTGGCATTACAAAGGAAATTCCACACCAAAAAGAAAATTCCCCGCGAAACATGACATCATTCTATATTATGCGTCGGGTAGTGCAGTCTTTAATCCTATTTTGGTTCCATATTCAGAGGCAACGTTAAGACGATATAATCACACCGATGAAGATGGGAGAAGATATAAAATATCTGCCCTTAGAGGTGGTAAACAGGAAAAAGTTTACATGGGAGAGGGCAAGATGGCAGATAGCGTATGGGATATTCCGGTTATTCGGACCAAACAAGAACGCCTCGGCTATCCGACACAAAAGCCGCGTGCCCTTTATGAACGGATGATCAAAGCCTCAAGTAACGAAGGCGATCTCGTGATGGATCCATTCGCGGGTTGTGGTACAACAATAGACGCAGCAGAAACGCTCAATCGGTTCTGGATAGGTATTGACCTCACAATCCTATCACTCGACCCGATGCGCCGCAGGCTCGCCGACAGGCACGGTTTAGAACCCTCAAAAGATTATGAAATTCACGGCTACCCGACAAACATGCAGGAAGTACATATGCTCGTCCGCGACGAACGGAAATATCACGACTTCTCTAATTGGGCAGTTACACGCCTCGGACTTCAACCGACACGCTCAGTTGGTGATGGCGGTAAAGATGGCGAGGCACACGTCGGGCATATTACCCTCTGGGACCCGGAGGAAGTGCAGACAACAGATACACGTATCTTTGCCGAAGTCAAAAGCGGTAAACCTACTATTGATCAGGTGAAATCCTTCTGTCACACAATGAACGAGCACGATGCAATCGGTATCTTTATCACAATTGAGCCGGTGACAAAAGGAATGCGTCAAATAGCAGAAAATATGGGCACCTTCTATCACAACAACCAGACATATCCACGCTTGCAGTTCTGGCAGATAGACGACACTTATTTTGAAAATCCGAGTGCCTTGAAGGATATTATCCGTTTACCTGCATCGTGGCTTGCACCGATGCGAAGGATGGAACGACATTTTACGGACACACAGATGACGCTGCTACGTTCGTAGATATCATCAGAACTTACACAAATCACTCACTTACTGTTCGGTGGCAAATTTTGATAAACTGCGTTTGTCCTAACTATAAATAACGTATGGGGAAAGGAAATGATGAAAAAGATTTACGTGCCCGTTGACAATTCAGATTACTCGGATGCAAGTATCGCTTTGGCAGTTGAATTCGCAAAGAAATTCGGTTCACATCTCGTCGGTTCGCACGTTTACGCCGCAAAGATGCACGATGTCCGCTTCAAGCAGATGGAATACACGCTCCCAGAAGAGTATCAGGACGAAGTAGAACTTGAAAAGCAACGCCGAATCCACGATACGCTCATTACGATGGGACTACAACTCATTTCTGATTCCTATCTGGAGGTTATGAAGGAGAAGTGCGCCGAATTTGACATCCCGTTTGAACCCAAAATGCCGGAAGGTAAACACTACATAAAACTCGTTGAGGACATTGAAGAAAGCGACTACGATCTCGTGATTATGGGTGCACTCGGCATGGGGGCAGTCAAAGATAGCCTTATCGGTGGCGTCACTGAACGCGTCGTCCGCCGTATTAATACCGATACACTCGTTGTCCGGGACCTTGAACCCATTGAAGCACATAACGGCAATATCCTCGTCGGAATTGATGGAAGTCCTGAATCTTTCTCAGGTTTGAAAACTGCAATACAACTCGGACATAAGTTCAACAGACAGGTTGAAGCCGTTGGTGTCTATGACCCTTATCTACACTACATCGTCTTCAATTCCGTTGTGAACGTGCTAACGGAACGCGCCGCGAGGACTTTCAGATTTAAAGAGCAAGAGCAACTCCACGAAGAGGTGATTGATACCGGATTAGCAAAAATTTATCAGTCACATTTGGAAGTCGCACGCGCCATTGCAAAAGATGAACACGACTACGCCCTAAAAATTACCCTGCTTGATGGAAAAGCCTACGAAAAAATTCTACAATATGCTCGAAAAACGAACCCGTGGCTTCTCGTCTTAGGCAGAATCGGGGTCCACAGTGAACAAGATATGGACATCGGAAGCACTGCTGAGAATCTCTTACGTCTCGCCCCTTGCAATGTGCTCTTATCAAGCCAACGCTATTTCCCGCAGATTGATGTCAAAGCAGAAGAGACGCTTGTCTGGACGCAGGAGGCGTTAGATAGAATGGAGAAAGCCCCACCCCTGGTGCGTGGTATCGCCAAAACAGCAGTGCATCGATTTGCCATAGAACGCGGGCACTCTGTTATTACCGAGAGCGTTATTGACATGGCGATGGAAGCGATTATGCCGCAACGTGCCTCTGAAAAACTGACGCGTGTCGCAAAAGAAATTGCGGAACAGAAAGTCTTGGAGTCAGATGCCGTTCAGACATATATCTGTGGCGAGTGTGGCTATGCCGCACACAACCAGCAGCCTGTCCAATGTCCTGTCTGTAGTTCACCACCGGAACGTTTTCAAATGGTGGACAAAACTTCTCTGGAGAACATGGCAGTAGACGAAGGTGGTGCTGCGGAGGAAGAAACGTTTGATGGCGTACGACTCCAATGGTCAGAACAGGCGAAAAAGGCACTACGTGGTGTGCCACGCGGCTATATGCGTCGAAACGTCAAAGCACGCATCGAAAAATCCGCACGCTCCCAAAAAATTGGGACGATCACCAATGCCTTCGCAACAGAGATTATCAACGACAGCATGGGGGAAGCAGCTGCAGTTCGTGAGGATGCACCTGAACTCAGAACCTTGCAAACACAGACTTCCGATTCTCAAAATGCTGAAGTTGTTCCAGGTTTTGAAAGTCCAGTGAAATGGACGGAGGAGGCAATTGAACGTTTGAATTTAGTACCAGCTGGGTTTATGCGGAATATCACACAGACCCGAATTGAACAACGAGCGCAAGAAAACGACATTGAAGAGGTTACACTCGATTTCGCAGCACGCGTCATTGAAGATGGCAGAAGCCTTGCCAATGAAGTACTTGGACAATATTATCAGCAGCCAGACCAGGATTGATATCCTCTAAATCACTTGTTAATTTATATTGATTGACCCCCTCCCAAACCTGAAGGATTGGGATTCCCTTGTCGGAACTCCCAAATGGTTCTTTCAGGATACGCCGCAACGTCCATTTGACGTTCTGCGATGCTGGCTTCTCTTACTGCCTTCCGCGTCGTAATCGTCCAGACGTTATTGGCAGCTTGTTCGGTTTTAAAACCGAACCCACACGAGTGTTAATCTCGCGGTGCGGGGCATGTGGCACTCTACGGAAAATCACTTGAACCTTCGTGACCGACCGATACTTCTGGTAGGTGTTTCCTACTTCAGAACTGAACATTTAAACAAAATCTGAACCTCGCAAGGTTTCAAGGAATATCGTATCTTTCAACGTATCCGGATTGTTTCTGTTCGTTTTTTATGGATATTAGCCATAGCCATTCTGCCCGTGTTAATGGGTGATTGAGACCAACGGCAAGGTTGCCGAAGTTAACACGTCTCAATCAATGACTATAGTCATTATACAACATTTTAGATTAAAAGTCAAGCCTTTTTCAGTAATGGGCGTTTGGTCTAATTCAATAGGGCGGTTCTGTATCCCAAAGCTAAAGCATTGGGTCTTAGAACCGAAACGTTTGATAATTTTCCTTGAATTTTTGTGTAGGATATGGTATCCTTTTGTATATCTGCTATGAGAGGGTCCAGGAAAAAGTCCAAAAAAGGCTCCTTGTGCAAAAGGAATAGACATCATGTTTCAGCGTATCAGAGATACCCTCAAGAGAGAAGAACGACTTATCGCTAAGGCGAAAGATGAGGTCTACAAAGAGATTGAAGATTGGGATCAACATAGAAAGCAAGCCGAGGCACGAGGCGAACCATTCACGGAGCCACCACCGGCACCGCCCAAAAAAACATCTAAAAAATAGTGTTATGACTCCAGAGAGGCACCAACTTCCATAACTGGCGACTCTCTTTTTTTAGGAGATTTACATGGGATCCCGAAACTCTCGTATTGAGACAGTTAACGTTGGGGCGGATATTTTCGATAAACTGCGTCAGATCACGGTTGCAGATGCCTATAACACCGATGTGGACGTTGTTCTCTTTAATGGAGATTGTAACGACCTACTAAAAAATATCCCGTCAAATTCAGTAGATTTAATCATCACGTCTCCGCCATACAACATAGGCAAAAAATACGAGAAAAAAACGTCCTTAGCGTCATATCTAAAGGATATAGAGCCTGTAATTGCGGAGTTGGTTCGGGTGCTCGCTGGTACTGGCAGTCTCTGTTGGCAAGTCGGAAATTACGTCCAAAAGGGTGAGGTGTTTCCGCTTGATATTTACTTTTATGAGATTTTCAAACGCTTTGATTTAAAATTGCGGAATCGGATCATCTGGCGGTTTAATCACGGTTTGCACTGCAAAAAGCGGTTTTCGGGTAGATATGAAACTATTTTGTGGTTTACCAAGGGCGATGAATATGTTTTTAATCTTGACCCAGTGCGAGTTCCAGCAAAATACCCAGGCAAACGACATTTCAAAGGAACGAAGAAAGGTCAACTTTCAGGAAACCCGCTCGGTAAAAACCCTTCTGATATTTGGGATGTCGTCAAACAAGACTGGGAAGACGAAGTTTGGGATATTCCGAATGTGAAAGCAAACCATCCAGAGAAAACCGAGCATCCGTGTCAATTCCCTGTTGAATTAGTCCAGCGATGTATCTTAGCACTCACAGATCCCGAAGGGATTGTTTTAGACCCCTATTGCGGTGTTGGATCGACGGTTATCGGTGCCTTACAGCATAATCAAAAGGCAGTCGCTGCTGAGCAAGATTCGATCTATGTGGCTATTACCCGTGAGCGGATACAGAAATTCGCACAGGGCGAATTACCGCTCCGTCCGTTAGGAAAACCCATTCACCAGCCAACCGGAAAAGAGCGTATTGCGCAGCTGCCTTTGGAATGGAAATAGGTTACGACTACTTTTTATGTGAGGGTAAATAATGAGTGATGTTCCAACGGTCACATTTCAAATCCTCGGTCCAAATGAGGGCGTTGCAGAGGGTTCACACAAAGGGTTATGGTTTAAGGTGCATTCAGACCCCCCACCAGCGAGTAATCTTCTCGTTGGCGTGAAGGTTTGCGCATCTAACGGCGAAGTTCAGCAGTCCGGCACTGTCATGATTCTGAAACATGAAAGCCATTCTGCAGATTTTTTTTACAAGACGGTAGAAGGTAAACTTGATGTCCGGCTGGAAATTGAGCCGTTTGATGCTCTCGCTAAATTAGAGTTCCCTGTTTTCACAAACGAAGGTTATGTTATAGAAGCAGAATGCGAATTTCTGGAGTATAATGTTGGCGATTTGTCGAAAATAGTACCTTATCAATGGAAGGGACCTGATCGCGGTTTATGGACGGACGAGAAACGTTGAAACTTGCCACAGGGGCAGAATCGTAACAAGGTTCACTGAAAAGCGGAGGTTCATTATGCAAAAGCATGTTTTGAGAAATATATTGACATTTATAGGCGTGATATTTATCTTGACTGCTAACAGTTTTGCTGACAATTGGCAACAGTGGCGCGGGACACACAACGATGGGATTAGCGATGAAACCGAGGCACCCATTCAGTGGAGTCAAACCGAAAATATCAAATGGCGTTTACCGCTCCCCGGTGAAGCCGCCTCTACCCCTATTGTTTGGGAAGATAAAATTTTCCTCACCTCGGCTGAAGGCGATGCCCTTGTTTTGATGTGTATCAGTACTGATGGTGAAGAACTCTGGAAGCGGACTTTAGGACATGGCAACCGAAGCGTCCGCGGCGGCGAAGGTAATTCCGCCGCACCCTCCCCTGTAACCGATGGCGAACATGTCTGGGCGTTCCTCGGAACCGGCGACCTTGCCTGCTACGATTTTGATGGAAATCAGGTCTGGCATACCAATCTCGCTGATCGTTATGGCAAATTTAACCTCTACTTCGTCATGTCAACGACCCCGCTCCTTGACAAAGATCGACTTTACTTCCAACTCATCCATAGTAACGCATGGGTTGTCTTAGCACTCGACAAGATGACAGGCAGAGAGATCTGGATGCATAAACGCGATAGCGATGCAACCGAAGAGTGTGAACAAGCCTATACTTCTCCTATTATCTACCGCGATGCCCAACGTGAATACCTTGTTGTCCACGGGGCGGATTATGTCACCGCACACAGTTTAGAAGATGGCAGCGAAATCTGGCGATGTGGCGGCTTGAATCCAAAAGAGAGTTATAACTATTCCCTTAGATTCGTCGCTTCTCCGGTCGCAACGGAAGGTCTTATTGTCATTCCTTCGGCAAAGAACGGACCCGTTTTAGGCATCGATCCGTCTGCTGCGCCGGGCGATATAACTGACAGCAACTGGCAACGCTGGAAACTCAGAAACGGCACGCCAGATGTCCCCTCCCCGCTTATTCACGACGGGCTGGTCTACCTCTGTCGAGAAAACGGGGTCCTGATTTGCCTTGATGCCGAAACTGGGGAACCGCTCTATGAAGAACGGGCGCATCGACATCGACATCGCGCCTCACCTATCTATATAAATGGGTATATCTATCTGACATCTCGGGACGGGGTTATCACTGTTGTCAAAGCCGGACGTGCGTTTGAAATCGTCGCCAGCAATTCCATGGGCGAGGTTATCGCTGCATCTCCTGCTATTGCCAACGGCACGCTTTATCTCCGCAGTTATCAAGCACTCTATGCCATCGGTGGAGAAGAATGAAAACCTACAACGATTTGCCGAGCGATGCCGGTTCCAACATTATCGGGCAAGTCACAGCGCAAGTGAACCGGATCCAACAACGACTCGCCTCAGTGAAACACACTGTGGCTATTATGAGTGGGAAGGGGGGTGTCGGCAAAAGTTCGCTCACTGCGAATCTTGCCGCCGCACTCACTCTAAAAGGGAATACTGTCGGAGTCGTTGACGCTGATATTAATGGACCGACGCTTGCAAAGATGATGGGCGTACGTAACGCCACACTGGAATACGCGCCGACTGGGGTTAAACCTGCGATTACCGCAATCGGCACCAAACTCATCTCTATGGATCTGCTCCTGGCAGAAGACGACGCACCCGTGATCTGGAATGCACACTCACAAAAGGACGCTTTCACATGGCGCAGCACGATGGAGGTCGGGGCACTCCGCGAGTTTATCGCCGATACCGAATGGGGTGACTTAGACTATCTCCTGTTGGATCTACCACCCGGCACCGATCGGCTTCCAAATGTAGCAGAACTCATTCCTAATCTCGGTGGCGTCGTCGTTGTGACAATCCCCTCTGAAGTCTCGCAGTTGATCGTCAAAAAATCAATGACCATGGCGAGAGATGTCTTGAAGGTTCCGATCATCGGTGTTGTCGAGAATATGGCTTACCATGTATGTCAACACTGTGGTGAAGAGGAACCGCTCTTTTCCACAAATGAAACCCCTGATAAGGCATTCCAGCAGCCCCTGCTCGGCAGCATCCCCTTTGACCCACGACTCGCGTATGCCAACGACCACGGAACCCTATATATTGAGGCGTACTCGGATGTTCCGGCAAGTAAGGCACTCGTGCAAGTCGCTGAAAACATTCAAGCGTTTTTTGAAAATTAAAGGAGAGAAAAATGAAGTTCCTGTGTACAGACTGCGACACAGCGATGAAGTTTAAAGACGTAACCCGTCCCGAACAAGGCTCAGTGACAGCACTTTTTGAATGCCCTGATTGCTTTACAGAGATCGCCATGTACCTCAATCCGTCGGAGACCCAGATGCTGAAATCCTTGGACCTTAAACTCGGTGGTACTAACGAAGCAGCACAACCGATGCAGCTTGTGCGCTCACAATTAGAGACAGCAAAGGGCGAATCAATACCTGATATGTTTTCGTCAGAAACCAGTTCCGGCGAGACTGCTGAAGGTGGCAAATGTCCCTTTACTGGTGTTATCTCGGATGCATTTCAGGAAGACACAACGCCTACCGAACCGACCGGTCCCGTCTGGTCAGCGGAGGCACTCGAACGTTTAGAGCGGATCCCGGCTTTTGTCCGTCCTATGGCGAAGATGGGGATTGAAAGTTTCGCCAAAGACAACGGCCACGATGAAATTACGGGCGAAGTCATGGATGCCGCACGCGGCAACTTCCCCGCACAGTTCTGAGATATTTAAGTGCTTTGAAGTATCGGCAAAATCCACAAAATATACCCCAATCTATGGTTCAATGCCTCTATCCGACTGATGCCAGTCAAGCCGAAGGCGAGCATCGCAAAAACCCTATAAGTATGAGTGTATTGATGAAATTCCGGATATTATCAACTAACAAACGTCGGCAACGAGATATTAGAAATTTTGGGATACTCCTGCTGGTTATAGGTATCGCTTCACGAGATCCGGGCATAACGCCTTTGAGTTCCTTCGGGGCTGTAATGTTGCTGTGGAGTGCTATGTCATGGGGACTACGGATCGGCATAGCAAAAGGGAAACGACAAGATACCGTTTGGATACATATCATCGCGCTTATAACCCTAATTTTAGTAGACCATCAAATTAACGGTATCCTCCGGATCACAAAACCCGCCATAACCAACTTTTCAAAACAGGCACTATATGCCGAATTGTCCGAACCCCCGGAAATACCGAAACCCATCCTGGAATTAGACCATGGAGATGGTATCTATGCATTAGCATTTTCACCCACCGACCCAGATATCATCGCAACCACCGGAGACAATACCATAAAACTCTGGAACCAAAACACACCAGAAACACCAGAAACACTTTACATTAAAGAACACAGAGATGACATTGATACCCTCGCTTTTTCACCCAATGGAAAGTACCTTACCGCCGGAAGCCCTAACGCCATAACATTATGGGATATCCAACAGAAACAGACCCTTCAAACCTTTGAAGACAGTGCCAACACACTCACATTTTCACCCGATAACCGTTACCTCGCCACGGCAAAATGGAACCTCAATCTATTCGACATCACTGACACGGATAACTTCCGCAAAATAACACTCTTTGAACATCGCAAACACGATGTACAGATAGAGTCCCTCGCTTTTTCACTAAACGGAGCGTATCTGCTCGCCGGTGATAACCGCGGTTACATCAAAGTTTGGGACATAGAACAGCAAGCCTTAGCGATGCCACCTCTTAAAGCAGGGTCGGGGAGGGTTCGGGACATTAAGTTCTTAAACGACACAACGCAGTCCCGCTTCGTGACCATAGGAACTGGCGGGAGCATCAAATTCTGGCGAGCCACCGACTATCAAGTTGAGCGCAGCATTTCAACAGGTACCATCCTAAACCTTGCCTGCCCACCCGATGGAAAAACGCTGCTCACCGCCGCATGGGATAAAGTTAATCTCTGGGACATCCAGACCGGTACCTCTATCTTCTCATTTAAACAAAAACCGAGAGCCGTCGGTTTCGCACCAGACGGATCCACCTTTGCTACCGGAGATACCGATGGAACACTCCGAATCTGGGATATTCCACTACCCAATACCCACCAACACTTAACGCATCAGAATGCGGTCAGAGTAATTTACTTCTTACCCAAAGGAATCTCGCCACAACTCAATATCCACAGAAAAATAGAGAAGATAATACGGAAGGTACAACGGTTTTATGCACAGCAAATGGAAAAAAACGGATTCTCTAAAATCGCTTTTAACCTCGAAACTAACCCGAATGGGAAGATAAAAATCCATCTGGTCCAAGGGAAGTTTACAGCCGATTACTATCTTGAAGATACAGTCACAAAAATTGACGAAGAAATCACGCAATACTTTGATATATCAGAAAATGTGTTCCTCGTCGTTTTGGAGAGTGCTATAGACGGTATCGCTGGAGATACTTTAGCCGTTGCTGGGTTGGAAAGCACCTATATTGATGGAGAACGATGGCATGCACACGCAGGAACAGCGTATATCCCAACCGTTGACAACGCTTTTAACTGGCAAACCGTTGCACACGAACTCGGACACGCCTTCGGACTCCGACACGACTTCCACCGAGCGAGTTATATTATGTCCTATGGAAACACTGTCAGATCAACGCTCTCAGCCGCCGCAGCACATTGGCTGCAGCAACATCGCGCTTTTCAACCGGATCAATCCAATTTCAATACCCCTACTACCATTGATAGGAAAAACACTGCCCCCACTTTTCAAGTCGAAATTGTTGACCCCGATGGAATCCACCAAGTACAATGGTTCGTTCCACCCACTGGCAATCGCCCACCCCCCGGTTATGTGATTAGCCAAAACCAACAAGACAACTTACGCAGCTGGAAAAAGTATACAGGCTACATCCTCAAGCACTATAAGAAGTTAAACGGCGAGAACCGAACAATCATCGAATTAAAACTTCCGCATCAGAAAGTCCAAATTGGTGTTATTGACAGCCATGGAAACATCACTCGCAGAACTTTCACGCTAACGGCACCGCACTAACAGAGGACAGGCCCCCTGTCCCCACCTCTTAACCCTCCTGATTCGACAAAGTTCCACGGAAAAGTCTTATAGATTATTTATCCGATAGACTTTAGGTGAAACCCAATATTGGTACCCATCGTTTATTTATAGCGTTTGGGTCCATTCCGATTTAGGCATCGTAGAGATACCATACGAACCCAGAAGATAACCGATACTATTGGGATCGGCTAATTCGCGCTGCGATTCCAATAAAGGAGCAACATCATGGAAAAAATAGATATGAAAATTAACAGTATATCCTCTCAACATTCTGGCAAACCACGAACTGATGTATTGACCGTACTTCACGGTGTTCTACGAAAAAAAGGTGGATATTTACCGATCAGTTTAATCAGCGGTCTTCTGATTATGCTTATCAGCATAATAGGATGCTCGGATGTGCCTTATACCGGTCCCACGCTGACTATTGGCGATGTAGACCAGTATCTTAACGCAATTGAACAGGATACAGTTTGTCTTCAGGATGGATTTGATACGGTCTGCGTAAAATTATTGTTGGATAAAACGGAAGTCGCACCAACAGATATAGACCACGTACCCACTGTCCACGTTCATCCAACAAACATTGCCTATGTCTTTAAGTATCAAGGACGAACCATATTAGAAGCAAAACGACTCATGGATACCAGCCAAATTGTACAGGAATTGATAGAGGCAGGCAAAGCAGAACTGCCATCAGACATCAATCTGAAGGGTGACGATACCAACTATATACCCGAGGGTTGGAGCATTGAGGTATACTATCCAAGCGCATTCCGTGAAGCGAACCGCGGCAACACACCCAAAACCAGCGGACTCGACATCAGAATCGCCGAAGGAGAGACAATCCCAACCAATAGACAAACCGATCTGAAGATTACCGAATTCACCCAAATCGACAAAAACGATGGCAGACGCGGCGTTCGGTTTTCCATCAAAACGCAAGCTCCAGAAATAACAATTCAGGTAGACGGAGTCGTACCGGCTAACATCGCAACATTCCATATCAACGGAGACAGCGTAGAAACTGACAATAACCAAAATATCCTCCGCTTACAACCAATACAGTAGGGGTAAGGTTCCCTCGCCCAACATTCGCAGATACCTTCACATTCAAACTTTATGCAGCAATCGTATAAACTTCGATGGAACAGGAGCAGCATCGTGAGAAAAACATCACAAATGAATTCCCGGAACCCGAAAAAATTTAAACTTATACCCGCGAAATTCATCATCGGAACTCTTATGATCCTTTTTGCTATCACCGGATGCTCCGATATGCCTTATACCGGTTCAGTACTAACTGTTCATGAAGTAGACCGCTATCTTGTTTCAACCGATGGAAGTGTTGTCTGCTTTCAGGACGATATCGACTCAACCTGCATAAAACTTGGGACTGAAACTGGGGACAGCGCAGATACAACTGACGGTCCTGCCATCCACATCTATCCAGAGAGGCGGCTGTATATCTTCTATCATGAAGGGAAACCTATTTTGCGCGCACAGAGGGTAGGCAGTGGCAACGGCAACGGCAACGGCAACGGCAATGGCAATGGCAACGGCAACGGCAACGGTAATGGCAACGGCAACGGTAATGGCAACGGTAACGGTAATGGCAACGGTAATGGCAACGGCAATGGCAACGGCAACGGTAATGGCGATGGCAACAACGGCAACGGTAATGGCAACGGCAACGGTAATGGCAACGGTAACGGTAATGGCAACGGTAACGGTAATGGCAACGGTAACGGTAACGGTAATGGCAACGGTAATGGCAACGGTAATGGCAATGGCAACGGTAATGGCAATGGCAACGGCAATGGCGATGGCAACAACGGCAACGGCAATAACGGTGGCAACGGCAATAATAACAATGGCGGAAACAACGGCAATAACGGTGGCAATGGCGATAACAACGGCAATGACAATGGCGATAACAACGGCAATAACGGTGGCGATGGCAATGGCGATAACAACGGCGATAACAACGGCGATGGCAACGGTGATAACAACGGCGATGGCAACGGTGATAACAACGGCGATAACGGCAGTCCACCAGATAATTCTGATGATGGACACGGATGGATTATCTGGATATACTACCCAGATGGAACAATTCCGCAAGATCCGCCAACACTTAGCGAGAGCGGCGTAACAATTACGATAAATGGAAAACAGCTAACAGACGATGATATAACCGGTTTTGCACAATTCATCGGCCCCGAGAACGAGGCAGGCATTCAGTTCTTCTATCCAACTGCGTCTGCGGAACTTTTAGATCTAAAGGTCCGAATGGAAGGGGTAGTCGATGCTGATGAGACAGTAAAATTCAACATAAACTATTTGTGGAGCTCGAACTAATACCATTTCTAAATGTTTACAAGGTATTCAAATGTTCTTTTAGGTGAGTATTAATCACAATCACTCTGCTCCCTTGTGAGGGGTGAACGAGAACCCTCTGATAGGTTACAGAAGTCATAAGTCTCGTTCAGTGATTGTCTTAATTACACAACGTCTTAGACCAAAAGTCAAATCTTTTTTTCAAAAGTTTGGTCTAATTAACAAGAGCGGTGTCCACATCTCCCGAATGAATTGCGGGGGTTTTGACACCGAAATCCGATAAAATTAAAAATGAGTGATAAGTGTTATCGACATCGCGTCAACACACGCACTGATGCATTGGCAGTGCCTATAGAAGGAGCTTTTCAAGCGTGAAACAATACGGAACGTTATCCTTGAGTTTGATCGGTGGTATTCTAATTGTCCTATTCACTATAACCGCCGGCTGTTCGGATGTACCCTATACCGGTTCAATGCTAACAGTTGACCATGTAGACAGGTATCTTGACACAATGGGTGACGATACCGTCTGCCTTCAAGATGGGTTTGATGTCGTTTGCATAAGACTGCTGCCCAGTGAAGACGAGGCAGATGACGACGTACCCATTGTCCACGTTCATCCGACACGGATTAGTTATGTCTTCCATTATAAACAGAAGCCCATTTTGCGGGTAGAAAGAGAAATGGACACCACCGAGATTGTGCAAGACTTGATAGATGCTGGAAGGATTCAGCTCCCCCCAAATACCGGTAATCAGGAACCTGGTGCTAATACCGTCGGAAGCTGGATTATTCAGATATATTATCCAGACGCGTTCCCCGAAGCAAGGCGTGGACAAACACCTAAAACCAGTGGACTTGACATCCGAGTTGTTCAAGGAATGAAGATACGGACTAACAAGAAGAATGACTTGCAAATAATGAACTTTACACAAACTGATGACGCTGATGGCAGCCGCAGCATTCGATTCTCCGTTGAAACTAAAAAGTCGGAGATAACAATTCAAGTCAATGGGTTAGTTCCAGACAATACCGCAACATTCCACATCAGGGCAGATGACGTAGCATCTGGAGGGGGCACTAATACCCTCGAATTGAAACCGCTATAGTAGCCCCTAAAAAGGAGTCAGGTCATGGCAAAAAAGATTCAAACTATATCTTTAATATTCATCAGTGGTATCCTAATGACACTTCTCGGCATAGTGGGGTGTTCCGACATGCCTTATACAGGCTCAATGTTGACGGCTGACGATGTTGATCAGTATCTCGTCTCAATAGATGGAGAGACTTTTTGCCTCCAGAATGAACACGATTCAGCCTGCCTAACACTTACGCCGAGAAAACAAAGGACAGACGTACCCGTCATTCACATCCATCCAAGAAAACTTATTTATATTTTCTATCATGAAGGCAAAGAAATTGTACGGGCAGAAAGGGTGATGGACACTACCGAGATTGTGGACGCATTGACAAAGCAATCAGGCGTTGAAGATGACGATGACCCGCCACCGCCGCCACCACAACAAAGCATACCGACAACACTGGAGCGGGTCAGTGGTAATTATCAGGGCGGTGTAATCAATCAACGTTTGATGGAGCCTCTTGTCGTACGCGTGCGCGATCAAAACGGTAATGTGCTATCGGGTATCACTGTGAACTTTTCTGTCAATCCAACCAGCGGGGTGCTGAGCCCTGCAAGTGTGACTACAGGGTCAAACGGTGAAGCGAGCACCGAGTTGACACTCGGTCACACGGCTGAAAATTATACTGTGACTGCAACTGTTTCTGGCATCGCTCAGCAGGTGACATTTACCGCTACGGCTACAAACCCACCGTCACCACCGCCGCCCCCACCACCAGCAAGAATAGCAGCGACGCTGGAAGCGGTAAGGGGCAATGGTCAGAGTGCCGAAATCAATCAACACTTGGCGAATCCGCTTGTTGTGAGAGTGCTTGATCAATACGGTGCTGTGCTATCGGGTATCACTGTGAACTTTTCTGTCAGTCCCAGCAGCGGTGTTCTGAATCCTTCGAGTGCTATCACGGGATCAAACGGTGAGGCGAGCACCGCACTGCAGCTTGGCAACACGGCAGGGAGTTATACGGTCACAGCGAGTGTCTCCGGCATCGCTCAACAGGTGACATTTACCGCTACGGCTACCGATCCGCCACGAGCAACGACCTTGGAATATCGGCGTGGCAATGGTCAGAGTGCCGAAATCAATCAACAGTTAGCGAACTCTCTTGTTGTGAGAGTGCTTGATCAATACGGTGCTGTGCTATCGGGTATCACTGTGAACTTTTCTGTCAGTCCCAGTGGAACGCTAAATCCGACAAGTACCACCACAGGGTCAAACGGTGAGGCGAGCACCGCGCTGACACTCGGCAACACGGCACGGAGTTATACGGTCACAGCAAGCGTCTCCGGCATCGCTCAACAGGTGACATTTACCGCTACGGCTACAAACCCACCGCCACGAGCAACGACCTTGGAATATCGGCGTGGAAATGGTCAGAGTGCCGAAATCAATCAACAGTTAGCGAACCCTCTTGTTGTAAGAGTGCTTGATCAATACGGTGCTGTGCTATCGGGTATCACTGTGAACTTTTCTGTCAGTCCCAGTGGAACGCTAAATCCGACAAGTACCACCACAGGGTCAAACGGTGAGG
>PYJC01000056.1 GCA_003635255.1 Candidatus Poribacteria bacterium
GTTTTGGAAGGGTTTTCATGTCTGAAGTTCTCAAAAAAGGTTTTCGTGTAAAATCCGGTTCGGTTGCAAACCGAACCTACCGGGCCTGGAGTTGAAACGGTTTTTCTTCTCAAATTGACACTTATGGTGCGGTTCCAAACCGCACCTACCGGTCTTGGGGCCACGAGGTTGTTTTCTCTAAAATTGACACTTATGGTGATAATTTATGAAACACCCTCATGTAACTAACCCAAGTTGCTACTTAAAAAATTATAGATGTTCAGATCCGGATTTGCTTGAACCTCTCCCGAATTTTTCCGCATTTTTCAAATCACACAAAGT
Organism: Candidatus Poribacteria bacterium; assembly: GCA_003635255.1. GTDB lineage: Bacteria > Poribacteria > WGA-4E > WGA-4E > WGA-3G > WGA-3G. The sequence continues at coordinate 322 of PYJC01000056.1, forward strand.
TTAATTTGACACATAAGTTAAATTTAAGTATAATTACGTAACTTAAATTATAAAATTATCTAATAATTATATGTGTTAATTATGGCTTTTGGCGATTGAATCAGTATTTCGCTGAGGTAACAACTTGGATCATGTAACTAACTAACCCAAGTTGCCACTTACCCGAAGGACTATATGTATTTAGATCACATTTTGCTTAATATCACTCGGATTCCTTCTCATTTTGGAATCATACGCTAATTTTATTGACTCATACATCAAATTTGAGTATAATTAATGATATGAGGACAAGTGATTTTTAACTAAAAATTTACATAATATGTCTTGATACCATTTTTGTGAACGGATTTGTATTTTCGTTTAGGTCGCAACTTAGGTTAACTAACTACCGAAAACTGAACGGCCCCGCTCTTTGGCATTTGGCAGTAAAAAAAATTGACACAATAGTAAAAATATGTTATAATTAGAATACATTTGCGCTAAAATTGAGGATTTTTACCACATTTTGTGAGTCTTATTAAACATTTTGGTAGTACTTGACGTTATAAGTACTTACAAATCAAAAATAGTTAAGCATTTTTTGCAACGCCAGTTTCGGTTAGGTCTCACATAATAGCCTTAATGCCGAAACGATCCCTCTTCTGTTTATAGGAGGAAAAGCGAATGAATAGCAGATCTGCTGGCATGCTCAGTCAAATGCGAGAACGTCGCGCGGAACGAAAAAAACCGAAGCGTTTTGTCGCATTGAAGAAAGTTTCGCTAGATCCCACCCAACAGCGCAACATTTCTACGGCACAAGCAAACTTGCCAAAGCACCCCATCACGCAGAGACATATTGGACGAAGCTCCACTGCATTTTCAGTTGCTATGGCTTTTCATGGCCTTATCGCAATTTTCATTGGTCTCTTCGTTATTGTCGATCGGATTGAACACGAGGGTGAAGTATTTAATGTGAGTATGGTCGTAGAAGAATCAAAAACGAAACGCCGACTCATACGTAGGAAAACAACGCAGTTTGACTCAAAAACGCAACAGCAAAAACCCGTTTTCAAGCAACCCTTAAGGACCAATACTGCCCAATTGCCTTCAACGGATGGGTTCACAATCCCTGAGGGTCCAGAAACAGCGTTCGACCTCACAACACCTGACACCAGTCAAGGTCCCGCGCTCATAGATGTTGACCGGAATTTTGTACAACCGACGACAACAATCGAACCTGAAACAAAGGCACCCGGCTTTGAATTAGAGCGCGAAGCACCAACACTGATGGATAAACTCGAAACCCCTGCACCCGATGGAGCCCTTGGAGCGGGTAACATTGACATTACCCCCGAGTCACAGACTGTTCTTCCCACGTATAAAATTAAAGTGAAGCCGAAGTATCCAGAAAATGCTAAGAAAGCAGGGAAGGAAGGCACTGTTCTTTTGCAAGCAACCATTGACGAAAATGGTATTCCAAAAGACATTGTAGCATTGACAAACCTCGGATTTGGGTTCGAGGCAGCAGCAATTGAGGCACTGAAAAAAGCGACTTTTCGCCCAGCGACGAAGGCCGGAAAGCCTATCACTCTTGAGAAGGTTCAAATACCTTACGAGTTTAAACTTGAAGAGGACTAAGCATATCGTTTGCAAGCGCCAATAGATATAGCCGTATCTGTTTACACATATCAAATTTTAGTCAATTTTCAGCAATCCTTTGGCTGCGAAGTTACGCACTAAACTGACAACGGATTGGCGAGCCGTATCGGCGATCTGTGTCTGTTCAAAGGTTAATTGAGCAGTTTCTGTCTCAACAGCCTCTGATTGCGATGCCGACATATTTTCAAAGAATCGATCGTGAACCACAGCTGGAGCATTGTGTAAGGCAAGCGCTAAGGTGGGTTTGTCTAATACTTGCAGGATAGTTTTGATCGCCTCATCTCCCAAATTACTCAGGTCTTCAAAGGTAAACAATCTCTCAGAAACGCTATCCGCTACCCCCGGTTGTCTCTCACCCAACACTTCCAACAACCGGTTCTGATCTGCTATATCCATATGGGATAACAATTGGGCAAGGTTCGCTGTACCCGCACCCAAAAAGGTCGTCCTTTGGAGTGTCTCCTTAATCTTAGCGACCAGTTCGTCCCAGACTTGTGTCGCGCGTTCGGCATCAACGATCTCTGTTGTTGTCACCTTCTCAGCAATGCTTATCTGTTTATTAAAAGGCAGCATCGCAAAAATTTTTCCCGTGTGCGAGGCAAGCGTACTTCCAGCGGATTCACCCTTCAACTGCCCGCACATCACAAAAAATAGAGCAGCGTCGCTATCATCTATACCTTGGAACGCTGCCAAAACAACCTGTGGGGGTGTCTCATCAAGTAAAACCGTCAACGTTTGTAGCGCAGCCTCATCTAAAAATGGAGGCGTAGGTTGTGAGTCTGTATTAGGAACCGACACCTTGCACTCCTTTTTCACCGGCAACCACTTCGCCGATCAAGTAAGTGGATTCCCCAGATGCGTTAAGCGACGCTAAAGCAGCATCAACAGCATCAGGCGCGAGGACCACTACCATCCCGATTCCCATATTAAAAACCCTATACATTTCTGCCGCTTCAACATCGCCTTTCTCCTGCAAAAAAGGGAAAATCGGTGGCAGCTCCCACGTTCCTTTCTGAATATCGGCTACACATCCATCTGGCAGAATTCGCAGTACATTCGCAGGCAATCCACCACCGGTGATATGAGCTACCCCTTTAATCTCACATACCCTACGAAGTTCCAGAATAGATCTCACGTAACTCCTGTGGCACTCAAGCAAGGCATCTCCCACTGTCGCAGAAAGTTCAGGCAAGTAAGTATCAACATCATAGCCACACCTGTCAAATACAATGCGGCGGACGAGTGAAAAGCCGTTGGTATGTAAACCTGTCGAACCTAATCCGATGAGTTGATCACCCGGTGCTATCCGCTCTCCGGTAATTACAGCGGTTTTCTCAACCGCGCCGACAACAGTCCCGACCAAATCGTACTCACCCAGCGTATAAATATCCGACAACTCCGCAATTTCACCACCGATTAACGCACAACCGATCTCTCGGCACCCTGCTGCGAGACCTGATATGATACCTTCAATTACCGCTGGCTCTACCTTGCTGATACCGATATAATCTAAAAAGAAAAGTGGTTCCGCGCCCTGAACAACAACATCGTTACCGCAATGGGCGACAATATCATAGCCAACGGTATCGTGTCGTCCAACTTTAAAGGCAACCTTGAGTTTTGTGCCAACACTATCCGTACTGGAAACAAGAACCGGTTCTCGATACGTTTTGAGAGCAAAAAGTCCACCGAAACTTCCAACGTCGCTGAGCACCTCCGGACGGTAGGTGGTCTGGACAAGCTTCTTAAGCCGTGCTATCGCTTCAGACTCCGCTTCAAATGAGACCCCGGCATCGGCGTACGTTAACTGCTTTTTATCTGCCATCTGATTTTTCTTGTTCCTTCAATAATTGCTTACGAAGAGGGGAAACACTCTTCCTCGGTCTTAAGAGACTAACAACCAACACAACACCACTAATACCCAATGCCATGAGCACACCGATCTCTTCCGCAACGTCTGCCTTCATATCAGGTTGCACCTTCTCAATAACGACCGGAAGAACCCGACTCAAAACCATGCCAATGATGGCACAAATAAGTAGAGAAATAAGCGTATTTCGTCCTTGCGGTGTGCCTATTGGATTTGGTTTTTTCTGGTTACCACTTTTTTGATTCTGCCTGAAAATCAGCATAAAAATTTCCTTGTAGTTGCTAACCGATATTAAGCATCAGTTAATCTACGATCAACGGAAGTTGTTCCGAAGATTCTTCCACAAGCGGAATCGGATACTCTCCATCAAAACAGGTGGTGCAAAAATCCTGAGGTGCCTTCACTGAGTTTAGCAATCCTTCAATGCTCAAATAACCGAGACTATCAGCGCGGATGTACTTACGAATCTCCTCAATCGTATGTGAACTGGCAATCAATTCACCACGTGTCGGTGTGTCTACACCATAGAAACACGGGAACTTATTCGGAGGCGATGCAATTCGGAGGTGTACAGCCGTCGCGCCACCTTGACGAACGATTTTAATAAGTTTCCTGCTATTTGTCCCCCGCATAATAGAATCATCTACAAGCACAACCCGTTTCCCGCGCAACACATCGCGTATCGGGTTCAACTTCACTTTTACCATCAGTTCCCGGATATCCTGCGTCGGGTTCATGAAAGAGCGGCCAACGAAAGGGTTCCGTGACAACCCTAAATCGAACGGAATGCCAGACTCCTCAGCGTATCCGAGCGCAGCAATCGTCGCGGAATCAGGCACCGGGATTACAACATCCGCTTTGACCGGGTGTTCGCGCGCCAGCTGCCTGCCGAACTCTCGGCGCGGGTTGTTCACACTGTGTCCGAACATCATGCTATCCGGCCGCGCCAGATAGATATATTCAAAGATACACTGCGATAACTCTGACTGCCGCTTATGAGAACGCAACGATTCTAAACCGCGATGCACAGAACGTGTAAAGACCAATTCCCCAGGTTCCACTTCACGGATCGGCTCTGCTTCAATGACATCAAACGCGCACGTCTCGGAGGCTAACACATACGCCTCCCCTAACTTACCGATCCACAACGGTCGAAACCCATGCGCATCGCGGGCACCCATCAGCATGGCCTTATCCATGCATACAAACGAGTACGCACCGGCTACACTCCGCATCGCGTCAACGATTCTGTGCTCTAATGCCTGTTTCCGAGAATGCGCTATCAAATGGAAAATGACCTCTGTGTCCAAACTTGTACTGAAAATAGAACCCGCATTTTCCAAATGATTCCGAACTTGCACCGCATTGACAAGATTACCGTTGTGACCAAGCGCAAGCGGACCCTGTTTGTAATTCCGAACTAATGGCTGAGCATTCTCAAGCGTGCTCGCACCCGCTGTTGAGTACCGGTTATGCCCAATAGCAATATGCCCCTTCAGTTTCGCTAAAGCCTCAGCACTAAATACAGAGTGCACAAGCCCCATGCCGTGGTGATACGTAAATTTCTCGCCATCTGATGCGACAATGCCGCTGCTCTCTTGCCCTCGATGCTGAAGGGCGCGTAACCCTAAATAGGTCAATTCTACCGCTCTCGGATGACCAAAGACACCGAAGACACCACATTCGTCCTTCGGTTTATCATCATATTGCATTTTGATGGATAAAACCTCCAGCATACGCTCTTAAATTTTCGCAACTCGTTATTGAGGAAGTCTTTCGCAAATTTACGCTTGTTCTGCACTCGCTCCCGTCCCTCCCACGATCACTAACCCATATCAATCCCAATATCGCGCATCGATAGGGACAACTCTAACCTATCATCGCAATATCGTGCGCCGATAAGGACAACTCTAACCTATACCCCACTATCGCACCGATAGGGACAGCAAGGACATACCAAATTTCGACCGGTAAACCTACGGACACCCACCCGCGCATCGGTAACGAAATAATATACGCGAGTGTCTTAAGCACAGGGATTAGCAACGCCAAGATCAAGTTTGGCTTGCCAAATATCTCCCACGGCACATTAAGAAGCGCAAGCAAACCAACAACAGCAGGTGGCCCCAAAAATGCGCCCGAACAGAGCGGTTTCAACGGAATATCAATACCGAATTTCTGACTCACAAAGCGTATCCCTACGCTCGCTCCCACAATTACGACACCATACGTGATAAGCAGCGAGATGAGCAGAAATAAACCTACCCAGAAACCGTGATTGACTCGATCCCCGAGCAGCACCTGCCAAATAAAATTCTCAAATATAAACAGGCAAACCCAACCACCGACCAGTCCAATGACACCTCCAGTAACAATCTGCCCAAGGGTTAACGTAATACTATGCTTTTTCATACCTTCCATCCAATTCTCTCTATAAATATAGTAACTCTATTGTATCACGTTGCAACATTATTGTCAAAATAATCTTTCTTCAGAATTGGTTTGACACAATTTCAATTTTCCATTAAACTGTTCCCACAAAATGCAGTTCTTATGTTCAATTACGCATCGTGAGCAGCGGCTTCAGTGCCGTTCCTAAAGAGTAGTTCCTAAACAGTTCTTTTTCTCAGGGTGATTTAGTTTTAAATATTTACTTTAGTTATGTGAATATAATTTCCCTGTAGGAGCGAGCTGTGCTCGCGATATTTGAGAAAAAACGTCAACACCTATAAACGAAAATCGAAATCAAAAGCGAAAACTAAATCTTCCTGTTCTTTTTCTATGTTTCCCTTGTTTTTTCTGTGTTTTTGTGGTATAACGATAGTATGAAACACTATAAAATACCACGAGAAACATCGGCGATTCTCGGTATTTCGATAGATAGACTCCGACGCTTAGCAGAGAACGGCACAATCTCTACTATTGGGACGCCAGGTGGACAAAAGCATTATGATGTGCAAGGATATTTGGATGAGCAAACCGGAACAGATATTACTACCATTGGATACTGCAGAGTCAGCGGGAAAGGACAAGCGGAGGATCTCGCGTCCCAAGTCGCCTACTTGCAAAAACACTACCCGGAAGCAGAAATCATCAAAGACTTCGGTAGCGGTATCAACTTCAAGCGAAAAGGACTTAGAACCTTACTGGAACGCCTCTTGCGAGGTGATAAACTCCGCGTTGTTGTTGCCCATCGGGATAGACTCGCCCGATTCGGCGGCGAAGCGAAAGACACCCCTAAGAACTTCAAAGGACTTGTCCCGATTGTTTTTGACCAACTCCCCGAATGGCATGTAGAGACACCGCGCCAAATCAAAGCGGGTGCGGTGATAGATGCGTGTCAGGCGATCAAAAATGCTAAAGTCAAATGCAAAGAAACCGATAAGTTTCAAAAGGTTTCGTTTCGGTCAAGAAAGAACCCCCGACAGACGCTGTATCTTCGTGCGGATTCCTTGAAGAAAAACGGGTTCTATGTACGATTATTGGGACAGATGAAGATGTCAGAACCGTTGCCAGCCAAACCGCAAGGCACTGGTAAGGTGTCAGAACGAGATACGAATGCGGAAGTCAAGGATTCTCAACTCATCATGGAAAACGGAAGGTATTTTCTGTGTGTGTCTTACGTTGAGAAGAAAAAGACGCGAGAACCAAGCGGTAGAATAGTGGCACTTGACCCCGGCGTTCGTGATTTTATGACGTTTTTCTCTGAAGATCGCTTCGGTTGGTTAGGTCAGCAGTGTATCAACCGTATTCAAAGGCTTTGTCAACACTGCGATAATCTCTTATCCCGCGCGACGCAAGAGCAACGCCCGCTACGGCGTGCTTTGCGTAAAGCCGCGAATAGAATAAAGGTAAAAATCCGTAATCTTATCGATGAACTTCATAAGAAAATAGCACACTTCCTCGTAACGAATTTTGACATCATTTTGCTTCCCACTTTTGAGACGAAACAGATGACAAAGCGAGGTGCACGGAAGTTGCGAAAGAAATCTGTTAGACAGATGTTGACGCTTTCGCATTATCGTTTCAAAGTTTTCTTGAAACACAAAGCGAAAGAATATGGTGCTCAAGTGATAGATGTCTGTGAAGCGTATACCTCTAAAACGGTGTCTTGGACTGGCGAACTTATCACAAACCTCGGCGGTTCGAGAGTTATCAAGTCATCGGAAGGTCATCGTATGGATAGGGATTTGAACGGCGCACGTGGGATATTTATTAAAAATGTCGCGCGTGCTTTGACGGTTCGTCCTTGCACTGCGAACCTTGGTGCAAGCAAGTCGCTTATACCTTCTGCCACGTAGCAGGTTACGTTGGGTATAGGCAGGCTAAGACACTGACGAGTGTCGTAACAGGGGATTAAGGACCCTTTAAGAATGCTATGGGTTTCTTCGGAAAAACATAGGTTTTTAAGAACAGGCTCTCATGTCGAAAATCCTTGTACTGTCAGGTGAAAACCACCGTTTTAATGCAAGTGCCAGCATCATTCACGATTTTCTTTCCAAAGATGCGGGTCTTTCAGCGACGTTAACCGACGATAAAGAAATTTTAGCATCATCCGAGTTAGATACCTACGATGCATGTGTCTTTGGCACCGGATTCACGCGTACGGAACGTCAAGCGGATGGATCCGTCGAGCGTGTATCCGACCTAACGCCAGCTGAAGAAGATGGCTTATTCCAATTTGTCAGCGAAGGTAAAGGGTTGGTCGGTATTCACGGCACAGCATGGTGGATTGGCGGGCGCGCTATGGATCTTATCGGTGGCGCTGCCAATTGGCATCCACCCGGTTCAACCTTTACTGTCCATATTGAGGATGACGCGCATCCAACGACCCAAGGCGTTGAAGATTTTGATGTAGAAGATGAAATCTATATCTCCGCGCACGATCCACATATCCATATCCTGGCATCCGCCGAGTGGTTCGGCAAAGCACACCCTATGGCGTGGGTAAAGTCCTACGGTTCAGGACGCGTTTTTTACACCACTTTAGGCCACGGTCCTGGGACCTTTGAGCGCGAAGGAATGCAGAAATTCCTTACACAAGGCGTGAAATGGGCAGCGGCATCGTAAGATTTTGTCAGGCGAGGCAACTATGCCTCGCCATTAACCTAAGTTCAAATGTACACGCTGAAAATCACAAACATAAAGACAGAAATTGTCCAAGTAAACCATCGCGGCAATTGGGTCTTCGTCAAGGTACATGCTGACAATGGCACAGTCGGTGTTGGTGAGGCTTCCCACGGTAGGGACGATGATCATGTTCGACACATCATCAACACCCTTAAACCCATACTCATCGGATGGAATCCGTTTCAATTAGAAGCATTTCGTCAACGATTCTATCGCGATACCGAAAGCCATACCTATCACACCGCACTCAGTGGAATTGAACAGGCGATGTGGGACCTGATAGGTAAGACATTAGATACACCGAGTTATCAATTGTTAGGTGGTAAGTGTCGAGAAAACATTCGTCTCTACGCGAACATCAACCGCGCAACCCTGGATCGCAGCCCATCCGGGTTCGCTGACAATGCTGAACGCGCCGTCGCCGAAGGTTTCACCGCCATAAAATGCGCGCCCTTTGATGATGTCTCCGTAGCGAATATTTCGCGGGGCAGCCTGACACCCGCTATCTGTTTAGGCATTGATCGTATCCGTACGATACGTGCCACAATTGGGGACGACATCGATCTGATGGTGGATTGCCACAGCCGTTTTAATCCCGGTATCATCACCCAAGTCGCAAAGGAGTTAGAGGATTTACATCTCTTCTGGATTGAGGACGCAGTGTCGCTGGATAATTTGGACGCTTTCGCACACATGAGTCGTTCCATCGGTATCCCTATTGCAACCGGCGAACGCCTGAGGACCCTCAGAGATTTTGATAGGTTACTAACCGAAACGCATGTTGACTACATCTTACCAGATGTCAAACACGTCGGTGGAATATCGGGACTGAAAAAAATTGCTACGCTCGCCGCTTCGCGAAATGTTATGGTAACGCCACACAATCCGAGCGGTCCCGTTGCAACCGCTGCAAGCGTACAATGCATGGCGAGTGTGCCTAACTTCGCAATCCTTGAATACGCATGGGGAGAAGTAGAGTGGCGCGCCTCCCTCATTGAACCACCTGAAAAGATTATCAACGGGGCTATTGAAGTACCTGATCAAGCAGGGTTAGGTATTACACTATAGCAGACTCACTTTTGCGAGTTCCTAACGCCGCCAACTCTGCTCACTATCCAAAAGCCCATAACATATCAGGAGGAATAAAGTCAACTACCCAAGTCTAAAGACTTGGGCTTGTGAGAAGCATATACCGAACGTCCACTCCACAAGTTAAACAGTTTTCTACAGTCTTTGCGAATGCCACACGCGCATTCGCTATATCGCGGTATCCGTGCGTGGTAGCACATGCAACGTTTCGGATACTCCCCTCGTCTGATTCACTTTCGATATCGCGATCTGGAAGGGGCAACACACAACCCGTAAGGGAGACTACAAACGATGTTTGTTCCAGTAAAGAGTAAGTCGAGCAAGAAACTAATGCCGACACACCCAAACAAAGCAGGTATGCTTATCAAAAAAGGCTTAGCGACACCTTATTGGTCTAATGGTATCTTCTGTATTCGGCTTAACTACGCGACAGAAGACGAATACACGCAAGATATAGTTGTCGGTGTAGACCCTGGCAGTAAGAAAGAGGGTCTTACCGTCAAATCTGCGTCTCATACCTACTTGAATATCCAAGCCGACGCACACAATAAAGTGGGTAAAAAAGTAGCCAAACGTCGTGAGTTGCGTAGAAGTAGGCGCTCTCGTAAATGTCCGAATCGCAAGCAGAGAAACAACCGTAATGCGGGCAAAGAAAAGATCCCTGCTGGCACGCGGGCAAGGTGGGATTGGAAACTACGCATACTCGATTGGCTGTCGAAGTTGTATCCCGTCACGCACGTCTGTGTCGAGGATATTAAGGCACGGACAATAGAACATGCTAAAAAGTGGAATCAATCGTTTAGTCCACTTGAAGTCGGTAAACAGTGGTTCTATACCCAAATCCGAAAGCGGTGGCAATTGCGGACACTTCAAGGCTATCAAACGAAAGAGATACGCGATAGGTTAGGTCTCAAGAAGTCTTCTGAAAAGTTATCAGAGACGTTTAACGCACATTGTGTCGATAGTTGGTGCTTGGCATATTCGACAGTCGGCGGGGAAAGTATACCTGATAACACGGATGTATTCTGTATAGCCCCTATACCTATCAAACGTAGGTGTCTACACCGCGAACAAGAAGCGAGAGGCGGTAAAAGAAACAGATATGGTGGCACAGTATTAGAAAATGGCTTAGTCAAAAATACACTTGTCAAGCATATCAAATATGGTATCACCCGACTCTCTGGTATAAATGCAAAAGGCTTGTTTTCTATGTATAACTTAGAAGGCAAACGACTCACAACACACGCAAAACGCGCAGATTTTCGAGTCTTAACACGACTTAACTTTAACTATAGGAGCGGGCATTCCTCCCCAACCTAAAGGATGGGGTCTCCTGTCCGAAGATTTGATGATATTTCTCAATATTGGAAACCTGAAAATTACACCAAAATTTATCGCTCTCTGTTTTTTTCTCAGTGTTGTTGTTACCCTTGCGGGGTGCCTCGGAAACTTACAGACAACGACATCCCAAACGCAAACAGCAACCGACGAAGCCACCACATCAGGTGCAGAAACCGAAACTCCTACAGCCCTCGCAGAACTCCAAATTTCAACGCCTAAAACGAACTACGCCGTGAATGAAGCCATTCCGCTTGAACTTAACATTCAGAACGGGAAATTTGATCTCCTCGTGCCCTTTTTCAGCGTTGCAACGAGAGGCGCGTTTACGCAAATAACCGTGACAGACGCAAACGGACAGACTGTTAAACCGAAGCACTTGATTACGCAAGAAAACCCGCAAAAATATGTGCCGAACGAAGGTAAAACGGTTCGGTGTATTCAAGGGTTTGAACTCAAAGCATCTGAGAATCAAGAATTAAAATTGAAAGATATTCAGAAATACTACCAGTTACAGCAAGGAACTTACACCCTAACGCTTTCAATCGAATTGGAGGTCTACAAAGAATCTATAACCGAGGAGCACCCCGAAATACGCGAGCTAAAACAAGATATGGCACGCATCCAGAAGGATCCAAACCTTCAAGGTGCTGCAAAGCAAGATGCCCTCAGCTACTACCAAGAACAGATTAAATTTATTCAAGAGAGACACAAGGATGCGGTGAAGGATATTTATCTGCCTGTCAAATCGCTGCGTGGAAAGGCATCACTTGTATCGAACAGTATTACTGTAACAGTCGAACCGGAAACGAAGTCACCAACCGGGCAGATCCCCAATGAAACACCATCAGGAATTAATAAATCTGATTCTCCACCGCCGAACGGATCACTTAGCATCAAAGATCTTGTCGCGCGGCGCGCAGCCGACTGGGTTGCCCCTAAGTACAAGACTAAAGTGGACGCAAAATATCCGAAGCGTGCCAAAGAGGCAAAAAAAGAGGGTAAGGTTACTTTACAGGTAACCATTAACGAAAACGGCATTCCTCAAGACATTGTAGCACTGACGAAACTCGGATTTGGACTTGAAGAGGCAGCGATTGAAGCGTTGGAGAAAAGCACTTTTCATCCTGCGATGAAGGAAGGTAAACCCATCAGCACCCAAGTTAAAATACCCTTTAGCTTCGCGATTACCAATGCCAACTGACCATAGGATACAACCATTGATGAAAACGCTCAAAAGCCTGATACTGCCTTATCTCTTGCTAATCTTTAGCATGATAGGATGCATATCGAGTTTGCAAACGCAACCTTCGCCAAGTGATGTAACAACAGCCACTTCAGAGGTAATTTTCACCCTTTCAACACCCAAGTCAACCTATATATCCAAAGACACTATACCGATTGAACTCAATATCCAGAACGGGAAGTTTGACCTCCTTGTGCCTTTCGTCAACATTTCAATACCCGGGGCATTTGCGCAATTAAGTGTTACAGATTCCGCCGGTAATGTTGTCGAACCTAAACACTCGATTACCGCACCGAGTTCCGAAGAGATCTTTATCGAAAAAGATGGAAAGTCTGTTCAGTGTATCCAAGGATTGGAATTAAAAGCTGGGGCAACACAGGTCGTCTCCTTGGAAGACTTACAGAAATACTATCAGTTGGAGAAAGATGATTACACAATCACGCTCACAATGGGGTTACCGGTTTACCGAGATTTTTTGAAAAAACGACATCCAGAGATTATAGAATTGGAAGAGGAGATCAAACGGATTCAGAAAGTGACAGATGCACACGTCTCGGCTGCAGACAAGCGTTCCGCAGTTAACGATATCCAGGAACAGATTGATCTGCTTGAAAAGAAACACAAGGATATTTATCTACCTGTTGAATCGCTGCTCGGTAAGGCAATGCTCACCTCCAACAGTATCACCCTCATGATAGAATAACAGAGATCTTGGGAAACTCCTATAGCATCTATTGTGAGGCATTGGATCATTTAGTTTCCCACTGAGAAAGAACGTCAAATCAATATATACGCCTGTAGGAGCGAGCTGTGCTCGCGATCTTCCAAGCAAGATGCCTAAAATACCTAAAACTAAACAGTCTTATTGCAAGGCATAGTCTTTGGAGAACCCACCATGAAAACTATGAGACTTTATCTTTTATTCAGCACCAGTTTAGTGTTAGTATTCTCAAACCTGTTTAGCATCCCGGCAGAAGCACCGAAGCGCGCCAAAATTGTGTTCACCTCCACTCGGAATGGCAATGCTGAAATCTATATAATGAACGCTGACGGGAGCGAAGAGATAAGATTAACCCATCACCCTGGAGATGATTTCGACCCAGCCTGGTCACCAAACGGGGAACACATCGCCTTTGTTTCAGAACGAGACCACAAAGGACTTTACGACATCTATCTCATGGATCCTGATGGAAAAAATATCCGACGCGCGTTTAATGACTTGGACTATAGAACCGCGCCCGATTGGTCGCCCGATGGAACACGAATCGCTTACCATACATACTCATCCGAACCCGATTGGGCTGTATATACCAATACACTCGGGGGCGGTGAAGCGGAGCGAATTGCCGAATCGGGAATATATCCTGGCGGGTTTCCAGCTTGGTCACCTGATGGAACCGAAATCGCTTTTGTTAGCGGCAACCCGACAGAATGGCGTATTCGGATTATTAACCTAAAAACGCGTGAACAAGAGATATTTCTTCCAAAGACGCTGGGCAGCCACATCCACTACCCTGCTTGGTCACCGGATGGAAAACAAATCGCCTTCGCATTACGGAAATGGGGTGCGAAGTCCGGCATCTACATTATTCGGCGTGATGGTAAAAAATGTGAAGAGATCGTTGAAAACGCCTTTGGAATACCTGCATGGTCACCCGATGGAAAAGAACTTCTTTATCGAAAAACAGTCGAAGGCGCGAAACTACTGTTTAAAATAAACCTCAACTCTCACATCAAGACAGAACTCGCGCGCCTGGGGCCAACCATACGTCACGGACAGAATACAGGTTGGGATTGGTTTGACCCCAAAGTTTTACCTGTTTCCCCGCAACCACAGCTGCTTACCACAGTCTGGGGTAAAATGAAAATCCAAGATTAAATCTGAACACCGACGGAGTTTGTCATGAAACCTCTATATTTTTGCTTTTTGTGTTGTATTGCCGTTATCCTATTCTGCTTTAGTATCTATCCTGTTTCGGCACAAGCCCTGACGCGCGCTAAAATTGTGTTCGCATCCACCCGGAACGGTAATCATGGCAATGCTGAAATCTATGTGATGAATACCGACGGCAGTCAACAGATAAGATTAACCCACTACCCTGGAGATGATACCGATCCGACTTGGTCACCAAACGGAAAACACATCGCTTTTGTCTCAGATCGGGAGCACAAAGGACTTTACGACATCTATCTCATGGATCCCGATGGAAAAAACGTACGCCGCGCCTTCGATGACTTGGAGTTTAGAACCGCACCCGCTTGGTCCCCTGACGGAAAACAAATCGCCTACCTTACGCATTCACCCGTGCCGGATTGGGCAGTGTACACCAAGCCACTCGGGGGCGGCGAAGCAGAACGAATCGCTGAATCAGGAAGAGGGCTTAGTGGCTTTCCCGCTTGGTCGCCCGATGGAACCGAGATCGCTTTTGTGAGTGGTAAATCGCCCGAATGGCATATCCGGATTATCAACCTAAAAACGCGTGCAGAAGATACACTCCTTCCAAAAGTCCAAGGAGACAATATGCTCTATCCGGCTTGGTCCCCTGACGGGAAAAAACTCGCCTTTTCCATATGGAGATGGAATGCAGAACCGAGCATCTACACCATCCAACGCGATGGTAAAGCATGTGAAGAGGTTGTTAAAAACGCGTTCGGAACACTCGCATGGTCACCCGATGGGAAAAAACTTCTTTATCCAAAGACAATCGATGGCTCAGACCTGTTATTTAAAATAGCCCTTGACTCCCGCACTGAGACACTGCTCACGCGCCTGGGTCCAAGTAAACATCGTAATGGCAACATAGGTTGGGACTGGTTTGATCCCAACACTTTACCTGTTTCCCCACAACCCCAATTGCTGACGACTGTCTGGGGAGAAATGAAAACCCAAGACTAAATCTTAACACCGACGGAGTTTGTCATGAAACGCCCATACTTTTACCTTTTATGTTGCCTTGCCGTTACGCTGTCCGGCCTCGGTGTCTATCCTGTCTCGGCAGAAGCCCCGGCGCGCCCTAAAATTGTGTTTACCGATACTCGCGATGGCAACGCTGAGATCTATGTGATGAATACCGATGGGAGTGAACGGGTCCGATTAACTGATCATCCGGGAGACGATTTCGACCCAACTTGGTCACCAAACGGAGAACACATCGCTTTTGTCTCAGAACGAGACCATACGGGGCTTTACGACATCTATCTCATGGATCCCGACGGAAAAAATATCCGTCAAGCGTTTGACGAATTGGACTTTAGAACCGCACCGACTTGGTCACCCGATGGCGAAAAAATCGCTTACCACACGTACTCATCCGAACCCGATTGGGCAATATACGCCAATATACCCGGCGGTGGAAAGGCGGAACGGATTGCCGAATCCGGCATACACCTCGGCGGTTTTCCTGATTGGTCCCCCAAAGGAACTGAAGTCGCCTTCGTCGGTGGCAAGCGAACACAATTACGGATTCAGATTACCAACTTAAAAACAGGCAATCAAGAGACCTTCTTGCCAGATATTGAGAGCGGTAACATGTACTATCCTACCTGGTCACCTGATGGAAAGAAACTCGCCTTTTCATTGTGGCAACACGGTCAACAACCTGGTATTCACGTTGTTAATCGCAACGCTAAAAAGTCTAACGAGATAATTAAAAATGCCCGCGGCATGCTCGCATGGTCTCCCAATGGAAGAGAACTTCTCTATAAAAAGACAGTTGATGGTGAAAAGCAGTTGTTTAAAATAGACCTCGATTCTCGCGTCGAAACACCGCTCACGCGTCTGGGTCCAACCATACGTCATGGGGAAAACACAGGTTGGGATTGGTTCAAGCCACCAATATCCCCAAAACCGCAGCTGCTCACCACGGTCTGGGGAGAAATAAAAATTCAAGATTAAATCCTAACTTCGATGGAGTCCGTCATGAAACGCTCATACCTCTACCTTTCGTGCTATATCGGCTTTACACTATTATGCTTCAGCCTTGGTCCTGTCTCCGCACAAGCCCCGAAGCGCGCCAAAATTGTGTTTACCTCTGCCCGGAACAGCAATGCTGAAATCTATATCATGAATGCTGACGGCAGCCAACAGATAAGGTTAACCCACCACGTTGGAGAGGATTTCGATCCCGTATGGTCGCCAACCGGAGAACACATCGCCTTTGTCTCAGAACGTGACCATGAAGGACTCTATGACATCTATCTCATGGATCCCGATGGAAAAAATATTCGCCGAGCCTTTAATGACTTGGAGTATAGAACCGCACCTGCCTGGTCGCCTGATGGCGAAAAAATCGCTTACCACACATACTCGCCTATACCTGATTGGGCAGTGTACGCCAAGTCACTCGGTGGTGGAGAGGCAGAACGACTCGCCGAATCTGGAATGTACCCCGGAGGTTTCCCTACTTGGTCGCCTGACGGCACCGAAGTCGCTTTCACCAGCAATAAGCCAGCAGAATGGCGTATTCAGATTATCAATCTAAAAACGCGCCAGCAAGAGACACTCCTTCCAGAAATTCAAAGGGACATGCGTTATCCTGCATGGTCACCTGATGGAAAAAAACTCGCATTTGCCATGTGGGGAGGCGGTCAGGAACCGAGTATCTACATCCTTGATCACCATACTAAGAAACTTGAAGAGATAGTTAAAAATGCATCCAAAACACCAATGTGGTCGCCTGATGGGAAAGCACTTCTTTATCGCAAAACAGTTGGGAAACATAAACTCTTGTTTAAAATAGACTTAGATTCTCGCACCGAGACACCGCTCGCCCGCTTGAATCCAATCAATAGTCATGGAAAGAATACAGGTTGGGACTGGTTTGATCCTAAAGTCTTACCTGTTTCCCCTAAACCACAGTTGCTTACTACAGTCTGGGCTAAAGTGAAAACAACCAATTGACCTTCCAACCTGAAACAGCTTTCTCACGAAACTGATAACCGACTCCTGATGGCTAAAATTTTTACTTGCAAATCAGCATAAAATGATATATAATTTTAAGAACGAAATCGTCCATGCCCGAAAATTTTCGCAACATCACGGTTCTCAAGGATAACCCAGAATGCTTTTTAACTTCGCAAACGTTCTAATCTTTCTGATTGTAGGCTGTCTATTTGTCGTTCTAAATCTCACCGTTTCTCGCCTCCTGCACACCAAGTTGTTCTCAGGCGAAAAGTATATTCCCTATGAATGCGGCGAAGATCCAATCGGTGATACGCGAATCAAGTTTAACACCCGCTTTTACGTTATCGCACTCATCTTCCTCATCTTTGACGTAGAAATCGTGTTCCTTTTCCCGTGGGCAGTTGTCTTCCGGGATATCGGGCCCCTCGCGTTTTTGGAGATGCTCGTCTTTATCGCTATTCTATTAGTCGGACTCGCCTACGTCTGGGCAAAAGGCGATTTGGAATGGATCCGCTCTACGCAGCTTGAAGTACAATCCGTCCGGAGGGAGGAAAGTTATGATAATTGATGAGAAACTCGACAAAAACGTTATTGTCACCTCAGTCGATGCCGTCGCTAATTGGGCACGGTCTTCAGCACTCTGGCCCATGACGTTTGGGCTCGCTTGCTGCGCCATTGAATTCATGGCAACCGCTGCTTCTAACTACGACTTAGACCGGTTCGGGGCAGGCGTGCCACGCGCGACACCGCGTCAGTCCGATCTCATGGTGATCTCCGGTACAGTCACACTTAAAATGGCAACACGGATCCGACGACTTTACGAGCAGATGCCGGAACCGAAATACGTCATTTCCATGGGCAGCTGCGCTACCAGCGGCGGACCTTACTGGCAACACGGATACCATGTCCTCAAAGGCGTTGATCGGATTATCCCTGTTGACGTTTATGTACCCGGATGTCCACCGCGACCGGAGGCACTTATCGAAGGGCTGCTCAAACTACAAGAGAAGATAAAAACACAGACCGTCGCCAAACGTGACCATGTCCCGTTCCTGAAAAGACTCTTTACCAAAACAGAGTGGTACGAGCAAGAAGAAACCGACGCTGCAGCCGAAGCAGACCCACCGCCTGCAGAAGGTGATACAGAAAGCGATAGTTCCCAAGCCACTACTTAATCCAACGGTAGGAGCGACTTGTAGTCGCGAAAATCGACTGTAGGAGCGACTTGTAATCGCCAACACTGTAGGAGCGACTTGTAGTCGCGAAAATCGACTGTAGGAGCGACTTGTAATCGCCAACACTGTAGGAGCGACTTGTAGTCGCGAAAATCGACTGTAGGAGCGACTTGTAACCGCGACCATGGAGTAAGAATTAAGTGAAACCGGAAGAAATCTATGAAGCACTAACGGCGCAGTTTGGCGAAACCATCCTCGGTTTTGATACCGAACTCGCTGGTGATCCGAGCATTAGCGTTGCTCCCGCATCAATCGCTGATGTGTGCCAATACCTCGCTGAAACCGATACACTGGCGTTTGATTCTTTGATGTGTCTCAGTGGCGTAGATTTAAATGCCAAGGATGAAGAATTTGCGATCGTCTATCATCTCTATGCCATGCAACATCGACATAGTGTAGTTCTAAAAACGACGGTGCCGAAAACCGACCCACACCTCCCAAGCGTTTCGCATATCTGGAAAACCGCAGATTGGCACGAACGTGAAGCTTATGACCTCTACGGAATTTTCTTTGAGGGACACAGCGATCTCCGCCGCATTTTACTCCCCGATGACTGGGACGGATACCCACTCCGCAAAGATTACAAGGAGCCTGAAACTTATCGCGGTATGCGCGTGCCATATTAAGGACAGGGATATTGAATTTTTACCTTATGTGGTATCACCAAAAAATCGAAAACGTTACACTTTTGACTTTTTTTTCGCAGCCGAGCATCGGAATGCAAACACCTCCAAACTTAGATGGGACCTTAGTTCGTAGACCCAAAGACTGAACATCCAATGTTACACTGGTGTAACATTTTTCCCATAGAAATACGACACCGCCTTTCTCTGAGAAAACAGAGCTAACATTTGACATTACACCGCAAAAATGGTATCATATATAGTGGTAAAGTCTAAAAATAAAAGGAAACGCGTAAGTCCTATGTAAAAAGAAACGCAGCTTGGAACGAAGTGGAAAGCGGATTCAAGAGATGCCCGTGAAAGCTTGGACCCCGTTGTTTAACCGCAAGGTAAGTTAGAAAAACGTTGCAGAACCCACATTATGGAAAGTACACAACAGACCGAAAGCAAAATCATAGAATTAAAACCGTTCGCCGATGAGATGGTAGTGAACATGGGACCTCAGCATCCCAGCACACACGGTGTATTACGCTTGGAATTGAGACTGGATGGTGAGATCGTCCGGGAAGCAATCCCCCATATCGGTTACCTGCATCGTTGTTTTGAAAAACATTCGGAGAACCTCTCTTATCCCCAAATCATTCCGTTCACTGATCGAATGGACTACGTGGCGGCAATGAACCAGAATTGGGGATTTTGTCTTGCCGTTGAAAAGTTACTCGCAGCGGATGAAAGCAAGGAATTTGAGGTGCCAGAACGGGCGGAATACCTGCGGGTCCTTATCTGTGAACTCAATCGTATCGCCAGCCATCTCCTCTCCTTTGGAACCTATGGGATGGACATCGGCGCATTCACTCCGTTCCTTTACGCCTTCCGCGACCGAGAGCGGCTGCTCCTCCTTTTCGAGAAGGTCTGCGGGGCGCGGCTCACCTACAACTACATTCGTATCGGCGGCGTATCTGAAATCATCCCCTTGGAACCCGGCTCCGTCGCAGAACAGAATTTTTTAGACGAAATAGAAGAATTCCTCGACTATTTTGAACCGATGATTGACGAGTATAACGAACTCCTCACAAAAAACAGCATCTTCTCGGAACGCACGATGGGGGTCGCTGTCATGTCAGCGGAGATGGCGTTGAGTTACGGCGCGACGGGTCCCAACCTTCGCGGTTCTGGTGTGGATTGGGATCTCCGGCGAGATGAGCCTTATTCTATCTACGACAGATTTGACTTTGATGTGCCCGTCGCTGTGGATATTCCAGAGATGGGAGCAGTTGTTGGTGACTGCTGGAGCCGATACAAAGTCCGCATGGATGAGATGAAACAGTCCGTCCGGATCGTACGACAGATTTTAGCGGAAGGACTCCCTGGGGGGCCTGTCATGGCAGATTTGAAAGCCGTCCGCCCGCCTCAAGGCGAAATCTATTTCCGTAGTGAAGCCCCACGCGGTGAACTCGGATTCTACATTGTCAGTGACGGCACACCGAAGCCAGTGCGTCTCAAAGGACGCTCACCTTGCTTTAGCGCGCTGAGCGCACTACAAGAACTCAGTCGAGGTTTGATGGTAGCAGATATTATCGCAATTATCGGCAGCATTGATATTGTGATGGGAGAAGTGGATCGGTAAATACGCCCGATAAAGGGAAAAACGATGAGAATTACGACGGAAAAACAGGTAAATGTCTTAGGATGGGTCATCGTTATAACCCTTTTTGGCTGTGCAATAGTTAATTTTTTGATTAACGTTGAGGTGATATCTGCAACCGTTGGCTTAGTTTTCATCGGTTCTTTGTGTTTACTCGAGATAGTGCGCCGTTCCGCTCCAGGGCAACACGTGCTTGCACACTTGCCGAAATTGCTGCCTGATAACAGATTTTTGCGATGGACCCCCCTGTTAGCAGGAGGCATAGTGACCGTGGATTGGTTTTTGGAAATTGGCAAATTTTTGCTCGCCCAATAAGGAGATTAGATGTCGGATTTTAGGGCTCTGTTTGCAAGCCCACATTTTAACATGTCTGAAGGTTTCTTTCCCAATATAAACTTACAAGAGAAACTCAATTGGGCAGAGGAATTTATACAGAATGTTCTAATCCCTCGATTGCCGGAAGCGGTCGCTGCACATTTTCCTGTAGAGTTAGGTACAGTGCTTGTCATGTTCGCATGCGCAGGCATTTTCGTTGGAGTCGTCCCGTTACTTCCGTTATTTCTCGTGCTTGCAGAACGAAAAGTTGCCGCCCGTTTTCAGAATCGGACAGGTCCCATGCGGGTTGGACCGTGGGGGACACTTCAAACCTTAGCCGACGGTATAAAACTCATTTTTAAAGAGGATTTTATCCCACCACAGGGTGATAAACTCCTTTTCCTGCTTGCCCCTTATATCATTTTCGCTTGCTCTTTCGCTGTTTTCGCTGCCATTCCGTTCGGTCAAAACATCTTGGTTAGCCCTTTTAATATCGGAATCTTCTATATCATGGCGATATCTTCTGTGATTGTCATGGGCGTGATTATGGCAGGTTGGTCCTCAAACAGTAAATGGTCACTGTTGGGTTCTTTACGTTCCGCTGCCCAGATTGTTAGTTATGAAATTCCGCTCGGTCTCTCTATCTTGACAGTCGTCATGCTCGTAGAAAGTTTGAACATGCAGGAGATTGTAGCGAGTCAGTCCAACGGTGTTTTCAGTTGGCTCATTTTCCGGACTCCCTTTACCTTTATCGCATTCTTTATCTTTTTTATATCCTCTATTGCTGAGGTAAACCGGACCCCCTTTGATTTACCCGAAGCTGAATCCGAAATCGTCGCAGGATTTCATACTGAATACAGTGGAATGCGGTTCGCACTCTTCTTTATCGCTGAATACGCGAACATGTTCGCTGTAAGCGCAATCGCTGTAACGCTCTTCCTCGGCGGTTGGGAAGGTGCTTTACCGGGTTACGATATTCTCGGTGGATTTCCCGGTTTCGTTATCAAAACCCTCGCACTCGTCTTCTTGATGATGTGGCTGAGATGGACACTACCGCGCTTACGGGTCGATCAACTGATGAATCTCTGCTGGAAGTACTTCATCCCGATCGCCTTCTTCAACATTTTAGGCACCGGCATTTGGGGTCTTATTTTCCCAGAGGATACGCTTGTTAGCATTGTTATCAGCTGTGCGATTATCTATATTGGACTTATTGTCGCGTACACGATTGCTGGACGAACACTCGCGCAAAAGCCGGAACCACAACCGAGTTCGGTGTAAGATGTGAGGTCAGATTATGAACGCTGTCACGGGAATCTTGCGAAGCACGAAACACGAAAAAATCGCATGGGTTAGAAAACAACTACCTACTATTCTTATAGTTCTGCTTATCACAGCGGACAACATGGTTACGCACAGTATCAGTGGGCATTGGGTGCCTATTTTGGGATTCGTTTTAGGCGCGAGTCTAATGTGCTTCGGTTTCTTCCAAGTATTCCCACTGTTCAGTGAAATCAGAATTAAGGAGGTAGCAGGGCGAGAAAAAATCGCATGGATCTCAGGACTTTCGCTATTAATCTTCGGAGGTGTGATCGTAATTCTGAACAATTCAATAGCCTTGGTCTTTAACGTTCAGTGGCTATATGCCTCATGGGGATCCATTGTTTTCGGTTTAGGCTTGATATGTATCGGTTACTGGACCCTGACGCTGTTCAGCGAACTATGCAAAGGCGACCGTAAGTGGAAATTTATAGGGATCTTTTTCCACAGTCTGTTGCTTATCGGGGTAATCTTTAAATTCGGGTTCGGCTGGTAAGAGAAAACCACAGACTTAAAAGGAACATTCGTTATGGACAGATATATACGAAACATCTACAGAGGCGTTTACACTGTACTTGTCGGTATGCGGGTGACAATCAAGCAGTTCTTTGAACCGAACGTTACGCATCAATACCCGTATGAACACGACTATGAAAAGAAGCAGAACGTCCGAGAGATTCCGAAGGGGTATCGCGGGCAGCTCTATAACCGCACTGAAGACTGTATCGGATGTAAAAAGTGCGAAATGATCTGTCCAGTCGATTGCATTATGATTGACGCTACTAAACTCCCGAAAGGCGAACAACTCTGGGATAGCATGAACGTCGTCCATCTCAAAGACGGTCGGGAGATCATCGGTATCATCGAAGGGAATGACAAAGAGGTAAAATCCGCAGATTCAATAACCCTCACGAATATCACCTCTCGTCAAGGTCCGCAAGAAGTCATAGATCGCCTTGAACCATCGGCAGATGAGAGTCGAACGCAAACTTTTTCAGGTGACGAGATATCGCGGATTGTTACGCGAAATCCTGTCGTTTTTTATCTTGACAAGTTCGATATCGACATGTCTCTCTGTATGTATTGTGGACTCTGCACCGAAGTCTGTCCGACAGAGTGTCTTACCATGAAAGACACTCTCGAAGGAATCGAGTACTCCAAATTCGACCGGTCAGACCTCATCTTCAGTTTCGATAAGCAGTCAATGTACGGGAAAGATAATGTCGAAGACGTGGAAGCCGCAGATTAGAAGAAATAAAATATTACTATCAAACACGTAACTTGAACGAAGTGGAAAGCGGATTTAAGGAAGGAACGCCATAAGCCAAACCACCGTGCCTTAACCGCAAGGTAAATTAAAAGAATGGAATTTACGCTTAAAAACTTTATTTTTTACGGATTTGCACTTATGACAGTCGGCTCAGCACTCCTTGTCGTCACGGTGCGAAACATCGTTCACGCAGCGTTTTCGCTGATGGTGACGCTCTTCGGTGTCGCTGGGCTTTATGTCTTCTTACAGGCTGATTTCCTTGCCGCAACACAGGTGATCGTCTACGTCGGCGGTATCCTTGTCCTCATCTTATTCGGTGTTATGATGACAAGTGGCCGCTTGGAGATGCGGATCCACATTGAGCGCGGGCAGCTCCTACTCGGTGGTGTTGTTTCCTTGGCACTCCTTATGCTGCTCTTGACCGTTATCGCCAATACACCTGCATGGAAAAATCTCACCGATGATGGCACAGAACTGCCACCGACAACGGAGCGCATTGGTGAACTGATCCTGAATGGCCCGTTCCTCCTTCCGTTTGAGGTTGTCTCCGTGCTGCTGTTAGTCGCGCTAATCGGAGCCGCCCTGATTTCCCGAAAGGAGGTTAGGGACTAAAAAAATGACCCTACAACACTATCTCGTTATCAGTGCGATTCTGTTCACACTCGGTATTTTCGCTGTCTTGACACGTCGCAACGCCATCAGTATTTTGATGGGTATTGAACTTATTCTTAATTCATGTAATCTGAACTTCGCGGCGTTTTCGCGCTTTATGACACCATCAACGGACATCAGCGGACAAATTATCGCTATTTTTGGGATTGTGCTCGCCGCAGCGGAAGCCGCTGTCTTTTTAGCGATCATCCTCGCTATCTACCGCGAATTCGGTAGCATACGTCCCGACGAAGTGGATACCTTGAAAGGTTGAAATAGTTTGCCTCGCAGTGAGAGTTAAGAGGACGTATGGTATTTACCAACGCTTTCACTGCTATAATTGACTGACTGCTGATGGCTGACAGCCATTCTTCTGACAACTATAAAAAAGAAAGGCTTAAACAGAGAAAGATATGGTCGTATCCTTAATAAGTATCATCTTGCTTTGCCCGCTTGCCGCGTTTGCGATTTTCGGGCTTTTAGGCTTAGCGAATCGGCGGTTCCCCCGACAGGACTACCTATCCACTATAGCAATGCTCGTCGCACTCGTCTGTTCGTTCTTGCTCTTGCGAGAGGTGGTCCCCAATCCAGAACCACACACCGTTAACTGGATCTCACTCGGCGGTGTCACCTTTTCTATGGGCTTCTACTTGGACAGCGTCACCGTAATCATGTTGATTGTTGTCACACTCGTCAGCAGCCTCGTCCATATTTTCTCTATGGGCTACATGCACGGTGATCCACGGTATCCACGGTTCTTTGCCTACTTATCTCTCTTCTCTTTCTCAATGTTATTTCTGGTTGTGTCGGATAACCTGCTCGGCATCTATATCGGTTGGGAACTCGTCGGACTCTGCTCCTATCTACTCATCGGCTTCTGGTTTGAAAAGGACTCCGCAGCAAACGCATGTAAAAAGGCGTTCTTGACAACACGCGTCGGTGATGTCGGTATGTTCATCGGCATGATGATGCTCTTCACCAAATTCGACACGCTCTCGCTCTACGGAGAAGGCGGTATCTTTGCCCAAGCCGCTGCGCAATTAAGTACAGCCGATATGGTTTGGCTCTCTATTGCTGGGGTTCTCATTTTCTGTGGTGCTATCGGCAAATCCGCACAGATGCCGCTCCACACATGGCTCCCCGATGCGATGGAAGGTCCCACACCTGTCAGTGCGTTGATTCACGCTGCTACGATGGTCGCCGCTGGTGTCTATCTCACGGCTCGGATGTTCCCGATCCTGACAGAAACCTCGTCTCTCGTAATCGCTTATGTCGGTGGTATCACGGCACTCGTCGCCGCGACGATCGCGATCGTTCGGTTCGACATTAAGCGCGTTTTGGCATACTCTACAATCAGCCAATTGGGATACATGATGTTAGCAATTGGTGCTGGCAGTTACGTCGCTGGACTCTTTCACCTCACGACCCACGCCTTTTTCAAAGCACTGCTATTTCTCGGTTCCGGTAGCGTTATTCACGCCTTCCACGCCATGCACCACGCGCATGACGATGAACACGAACATGCACACGAGCATGAACACGGTGAGGAACATATTCTCGGTTCTGAGATTCCGCCGGACCAAGATATGCGGAATATGGGCGGACTCCGCCACAAGATGCCGATTACTTTCATCACGATGCTCATCGCAACACTGTCTATCTCTGGCGTGCCGTTCATTTTTTCAGGATTTTGGAGTAAAGATAAAATTTTAGCGGGTGTGTTGGGACGGGCGATGGAATGGAGCTCCGTCCATCACTATATCCTGTTCATAATAGCACTCTCTGCCGCAGGAATTACAGCGTTCTACATGTTCCGTCTGATCTTCATGACCTTTTTCGGTGAACCGCGCAATCAAGAGATGCACGACATGGCACACGAATCCCCGAAATCAATGACCGTGCCGCTCATCGTCTTGGCAATACTGAGTTTTCCCGTTGTGAATACACTCTGGTTCAACAAAGACTATGTAAAACCACCACCACAACCACATCTTCACGCGCCGCAACATGCATACCTCTCACCTGACAGTCAAACAGGTGGACAGGGAGCCGCGCTATCACTCTTTGGGGTTTCTGAAGCATTCGCAGCTGAAGAAGAGGGTGGACACGGCACACACGCAGATGACGGACATCACGGACACGGTCCCGCTCATACGATTGCGATGGTGCTATCTATCATCGTCGCAGGGTTAGGTATATTCTTCTCATGGCTGTTCTACCACAGACGCACCTTATCTGCTGAATCCGTCGCAACGACCTTCCGACCGATCTACAACCTGTTTTGGCACAAATACTACTTCGACGAGTTTTACGACGGTGTGCTGGTCGCGCTGACGGTGTGGAAATCACGGCTTTTCGCGCAATTTGATGGCAGTGTCGTTGATGGTATTGTCAACGGTGTCGGAACGGTAACACGAGATATTCTCGCCGCCTTCGTAGGGATTTTCGATAACCGTGTCGTTGATGGGCTCGTCAACCGCGTCGCTCAGGTCACCTGGGCAGTCGGCGGTAGAGTCCGTCGTATTCAGACGGGTGCAATTCAGACGTATCTTTTCGTTGTACTGGCAGGGATTGTGTTGTTAATCTTAATTTTCCGGGCGTTGTAGCTGCCCCTTTGATGGGATAAGGAGGATTCCCACGAGATGTTATTGTCGCTAATGATTTTTATCCCGTTACTTGGGATGGTTGCTGTTTTACTTCTGCCGCGTGAGTCGGAGGAACTTATTAAACGCGCTACGCTCCTCTTTACGCTCATCCCACTCGCGCTTGCTGTGTACTTATTCATATCCTATGACCGATCAAATGGGGGCACGCAGTACGTTCAGGGTCCTGTTCCTTGGATTGATGCATTCAATATCCAGTATCACATCGGCATCGACGGTCTCAGCGTCACGCTTCTGCTCCTCACAGCACTCTTAGGTCCGATCTGTGTTATCGCCTCTTGGCGCAACATAGAAAAGGGTATCAAGGCGTATATGGCTCTGTTCCTACTGCTTGAGACAGGGATGCTCGGCTTCTTCGCGGCGTTAGATCTTTTCTTGTTCTATGTCTTCTTTGAGCTGACACTGCTACCGATGTATTTCCTCATCGGTGTCTGGGGTGGACCGCGTCGTGAATACGCTGCCATTAAGTTCTTCCTCTACACCCTCTTCGGTAGTGTGCTGATGCTGGTCGCAATGATAGCTGTCTATCTCAACAGCGGCGATCCGGGTGCGCGGACATTCGATATTCCGACCCTCATTGCGTTAGCCTCGACAGAAGGACACGCCCTTAACAATCTAAACTTCCAGATCTGGGTATTCCTCGGTTTCTTTATCGGATTTGCCGTTAAAGTGCCAATCTTCCCCTTCCACACATGGCTCCCCGATGCACACGTCGAAGCACCGACTGCCATTAGTGTTATCCTTGCAGGTATCCTCCTAAAGATGGGAACTTACGGGCTGGTACGAATAAACATGGCAATGTTCCCACAAGGGTTAGACTACTTTACGAATGGGATAGGTTTCTGGGGCAACAGCCTCGCACTTCTTGGGTTTATCAATATCGTCTACGGTTCCTTCTGCGCACTGGCACAAACCGACTTTAAGAAACTGGTGGCGTATTCGAGTATCGGACACATGGGATTCGTTATCTTGGGGCTTGCCGCTCGAAATTCGGAGGGCATCACTGGTGCGATTCTCCAGATGTTTAACCACGGTGTCATCAGTGCGATGCTCTTCCTACTTGTCGGTGTTCTCTACGATAGGGCACATCACCGTGAAATCAACGGTTTTGGCGGCTTGGGAAGCAGAATGCCTGTCTATACAGGCATCACGACGCTCGCTTTCATGGCTTCTCTCGGACTACCCGGCTTGAGTGGATTTGTCGGTGAGGCACTCTCCCTACTCGGTGCCTACGATAAATTCAAGATGCTCACCATCTTGTCAACAATCGGCATTGTTGTCGGTGCCGCATACTTCCTCTGGACGCTGCAAAGGGTCTTCTTAGGGACACTTAACCCGAAATATGAAGCACTCCCGGAAATCAACGGACGTGAAATCCTGACACTCGTACCCCTCGGTATCCTAACGATCGTACTCGGGGTCTGGCCCAACTTCGCTATTGATATGTTCAGGGAATCCGTTACCAACCTTATAAATCTATTGTAGGCGATATAGGAGGTTTTTTGTATGGACTGTAGCCACACAGGTTTAGTTATTCAAAGGGCTCACTCACGATCGCCTTACACACGCTGTGGATCTACAATTTCAGTTGACGGGAGGAACGTATGGAATCTTTAAAGAACATCGAAAGCCTCCTCTATTTTAGCCCTGAAATTCTACTCGTAATTTTTGCCGTTGCTGTCGTGCTCCTCGACCTCGTTGTGAAAGATAGAGAGAGTGTCGCTGTTGCATATCTTTCCCTCGTAGGCTGTTTTTGCACATTTGCCGCTGTTCTCTTTACGCACTTCTCTTTCGGCGATGAAGGTCCTGTCTCCCTCTTCTTGGGGATGATCCAGCTCGACGCATTTTCCAGTTTCTTCAAGGTTCTACTGCTGCTCGCAACAGCCGCAACAATCCTTTTTTCACTCCGCTCTGAGGAACTTGACGCACGTCTGAAAGGCGAATACTACGCACTCCTGTTAGCCATCACCCTCGGAATGTTCCTCATGGCATCGTCAACGAATCTCTTGATGATATTCATCTCGCTGGAGACGGTAAGCCTTACCTCCTATATTCTCGCAGGGTTCCTGACGCACAGTCCCCGTTCAAGCGAAGCCGCTTTCAAATACATCACTTATGGCGCAGTCGCATCTGGAACAATGCTCTTTGGGCTTTCCCTCCTATTCGGAATGGCAGGGACAGGTGATCTGGCGCAAATTAGCGGGCGGCTCACGGAACTCCTCGCAGCCGGGGAGATCGCGCCACTTGCCGTGCTGATTGCAATAACCTTTGTCCTCGCAGGCGTCGGCTACAAAATAGCCTCTGTGCCGTTTCACATGTGGTCCCCCGATGTTTACGAAGGTGCACCTATTCCGATAACCGCCTTTTTGTCCGTCGCTTCAAAATCCGCAGGGTTTGCCCTATTCATTAGGTTCTTCTACGCCGGGTTTGGCAGCACTGAACTGATGCAAGCAGTTGATTGGCCCTTTATGTTGGCGATCGTCTCCGCATTGACAATGACCGTAGGAAATCTTGCAGCACTCCCTCAGCAGAATGTGAAACGTCTATTAGCATATTCAAGCATCGCACACGGTGGGTATCTGTTGATGGGCGGTGTCTTGCTTACCTCCCAAGGTATCGGCGCGATTCTCTTCTACCTTGTCGTCTACCTCTTTATGAACTTGGGGGCATTTTATGTCGTTGTCCTCATCGCGAATGAGGTAGGTAGTGAAATGGTTGAAGGTTACCGCGGACTCTCCTCACGCGCACCCTTAGTTGCTTGGGCAATGGTCATTTTCCTCGTCTCTCTCGCTGGGATCCCGCCGTTCGCCGGTTTCTTCGGGAAATGGCTCCTTTTCACCGCTGTCCTTGAGCAAGGGTACTACTGGCTCGCCTTAGTCGGTCTGCTAAACAGCGTCGTCTCGCTCTACTACTATGCGCGTATTGTGAAAGCGATGTTTCTGGAAGACGCAGGCGAGGAAACCGATAGTGTCTCTTTCTCTACCGGCACCTTTGCATTGCTGAGCGTATTCGTTATCCCAACGATTTTTATCGGATTTCTGAATATCTTCTATACCTTCTCCAATATCTCAGTCTCGGTCATGCCCATGCAATGAATTGGAGGGATAGTGATGAACTGGATGGAATGGGTTATTGCGGGTGTATTTATTACTTTCCTTGCTGGTTTGGGTACAATCGTCCACACTGCTATAAAACATGCAAACAAAAGTTAAACCTGCTTGTCAGCGGAAAAATTGACAAACGCGATTTTTTAAGGTATACTTAAAATATAGTGCACCTACAAATGCGCGTTGATGCCCGGTCGTCTAATGGTAGGACGCATGGCTCTGGACCATGTAGTGAAGGTTCGAGTCCTTCCCGGGCAGTTCTCTATTATCATATCAATGTGCCGCTATCGTCTAGGGGTTAGGACAGATGGTTCTCAGCCATCAAACCGGGGTTCGAATCCCCGTAGCGGTATTTCTTCACTTGTAAGGGCGGGCGGCATACTACCCGCCCATTGTCTTAAGCGCGTGAATGTCTTCTGAGTTAAAAAAGCCTACACATTGGAGAACACACGAATGCATGATACCCCCGCACATACCAACCGCCTTATCCACGAAACAAGCCCCTATCTACTCCAGCACGCACATAATCCCGTTGACTGGTACCCGTGGGGCGAAGAAGCAATCGCGCGTGCCAAACAGGAGCAGAAGCCTATCCTTCTCAGTATCGGCTACTCCGCATGCCACTGGTGCCACGTCATGGAACGCGAATCCTTTGAAAACGAGGAAATCGCCGCGGTCATGAACGAACTTTTCATCAACATCAAGGTCGATAGAGAAGAGCGTCCCGATTTAGACGAAATCTACATGAACGCTGTCCAAGTCATGACCCGTCAGGGCGGTTGGCCCATGACCGTTTTTCTCACCCCGGATCTCAAACCTTTTTACGGTGGCACGTATTATCCACCGACTGACAGGTACGGTAGACCCGGATTCCCGAAGGTGATGGAAGCCGTAGCAGAGGCATTCAACGACAAAAAGGTGCAAGTCCTACAACAGGCAGACCAACTCACAGCGCAACTCAACCAGATAAGCAATGTCGTCGATCCACACGAGCGTGAACTCACGGAAGAGTTGATGACCCATGCGTTCCAACAATACCGTTCACAATTCGATTCACAACACGGCGGATTCGGCAATGCCCCCAAATTTCCACCCAGCATGGGATTACCTTTTCTCCTACGCTATTGGCACCACAGCGGCAACACCAATGCCTTAGAGATGGTCGAACTCACGCTGGAGAAGATGGCGCGCGGCGGCATGTACGACCAACTCGGTGGTGGTTTCCACCGATATTCCACCGATGCACATTGGCTCGTTCCACACTTCGAGAAGATGTTATATGACAATGCCCAACTCGTCGTCGCCTATTTCGAGGCGCACCAAGCCACGCAAAAACCGTTTTATCGGGATATAGCCGTTGAGACGCTTGATTACGTCCTCCGCGAGATGTACGACGCAGAGAACGGCGGTTTCTATTCCACACAAGATGCGGATAGTGAAGGTGTAGAAGGCAAATTCTTCGTCTGGGAACCGAACGATGTCGAAGATGTCATCAGTGAAGAGAATGCCGAAATTTTCTGCGAGTATTACGACATCACACCACAAGGCAACTTTGAGGGTGAAAATATCCTTCACGTCCAAGTGCCATCCGACATCTTTGCCCGAAAACTGCAGATGGATGTCGGAGAACTGGAGGCACGCCTCGCGGACGGAAGGCAGAAACTCTTTGAAGCGAGAGAACAACGAATTAAACCCGGACTCGACGACAAAATCCTAACGAGCTGGAACGGTATCATGATCCGCGGCATGGCGATGGGTTACCAACTCACCGGAAAACCTGAATACCTTGAAGCATGCGAAAAGTCCGCCGAATTCGTCTTGACAACACTATCTCAAGACAACGGACTTCTCTTGCGTACCTACCGTGCCGGTAAAAGCCATCTCAACGCCTATCTTGAGGACTACGCCTATTTCATCGCTGGATTAATCGCGCTCTACGAAGCCAGTTTTGAACCGAGATGGCTCACCGAAGCCGAGCGCCTTGCACACATCATGATTGACCAGTTCGGCGACGACGCAGGCGACGGGTTCTTCTTCACCGGTAAAGCACACGAAACGCTTATCGTCCAATCCAAATCCGCTTATGACGGTGCCACACCTTCCGGGGCATCCATGGCGATCCACAGTCTCTTACGACTCGCCAAACACCTCGACAACCCCGAATTCCACGACAAAGCCGTTGAGACCTTAAATCTCTACTTCCACCAGATGGAGGCGATGCCTACAGGTTCCGGGCAGCTGCTCTGTGAACTGGCATTCTTGTTATCAACCCCCAAAGAGGTTGCCATCGTCGGTGAAAAAGGCGATGCCAAAACAGACGCAATATTAGCAGCGTTGCACAACACTTATCAACCCAACAAGATCGTCGCCTTAAGCGAATCCGCAGACGAACAGACATTACCACTCCTCACCGGCAAAACCCAAGTTGATGACACCGCAACAGCGTACGTCTGCGAGAACTACGTCTGCCAAGCCCCCACAACGGATGTTGAGGCGTTCTTAGAGCTGCTTCAATAACTCTTCTCTTCTTTTTCCTTCTGCTGGCGAGGTTTCCTAACCTCGCCGCTTAAGCGTGCCCGCTCCCACATTTGGTTTGCAATTCCAGTTTGTCTTTGATACAATATAGCCACGAAAACAAAACTTGATCTGATTTCACAATGATAACGTAGAGGTGTCAGTATGAGTCTGACAGTCCGATTAAAAAACATTGGAATTTTAAAGCAGGCAGAATTTTCACTGGGCGACTTGACCATCATCTGTGGTGAAAATAACACTGGCAAAACTTATGCTGCTTGTGCACTGTACGGCTTCTTAAGTTCCTGGCGTAATTTTCTCCGATTCCCAATTAGCAACGCACATATCCAACAAGCACGGACAGAACTGGTTAAGATTGACTTGGCACAAGCAACCGATGACATGCTTACAGAAGCATGCAAGAAATATACCGAGCAATTGCATAAAATTTTTGCAGCACCCGAAGGTACATTTCAGGATAGTGAATTTCACTTTGAGACAGATGAGATTGACATAGAACATAAAAAATTCAACAGCATACTTACAAGCCTCCAAAATCCTGCTTTTATATTTTCAAAGAGCGAAGGAAGCAAAGAAGCAATACTTGCTGCGCGGACAGAAAAAGAACAAGAAAGAGAAATCGATATAGATAGTGTAAAAAGTGCCATTGATTTTATTATTATTGAAGATATTTTCTCTGGTTCCTTCCCTAGGCCCTTTATTGCTTCGGCCGAGCGGACCGGTATCTCAACTTTCCGCAAAGAACTCAACTTTGCCCGAAGCCGGCTGCTTGACGAAATGTGGCATGCGAATCGAAAGATTGATCTGTGGGAGTTGCGCTATCCTTTTCCAATTCGAGATGACGCGGAATTTATAGGAAGGTTTGAGGATAGTGCTAAAATCAAGAGTTTCATCGCCAAAGAACATCCAGAAATCTTGGAAGATTTTGCAGACATTGTAGGGGGTAAATATGTCATTACACAAAACGATCAACTCTACTATGTCCCCAAAGACACGCGGCACAAATTGACGATGGTTGAAAGCTCAAGCTCTGTCCGTTCGCTTTTAGATATCAGTTTTTATCTCCGTCACGAAGCTGAAAAAGGCGACTTACTTATGATAGACGAACCCGAATTAAGTCTTCACCCAGAAAACCAACGCCGTATTACCAGACTTTTTGCACGGCTCGCAAATCTGGGTGTCAAAGTCTTCATCACCACCCACAGCGATTACATTGTCAAAGAACTCAATACGCTCATCATGCTTAACCATGATAAACCGCACCTGAAAAGAGTTGCTGAGGAAAACGGGTATCAGGACAGCGAGTTGATTAGTGTTGATCAGGTTAAAGTATATATAGCCGAAAAAGCACTATTGCCATTGGAAGAAGGGCAAAAGAGACGGCGAAGAGGTCACACACTTGTTCCAGCTAAGATCCACCCTGAGTTAGGTATTGGGGTCTCCAGTTTTGACAAAACGATTGATGACATGAACAGGATTCAGGATGATATTGTGTGGGGGGAAGAGTAAGCCTCGTGAATGACATACAAATATTACGGGAAATGCTCGTCGGTCGCGCTCAAGTTAGGTTACAACAAAGACACAATAGACTTTCCGTTGAATTAACTGATTTGCAAGCTGGCACAACGGTAGAGATAAAAGGCCTACCTCCTGACTCTATTGTTATCAGAGCGGAAGATTTCAAGAACCCTCTTACTATTTTTAAGGGCTTAAAAGGTGAACGTAAGCGGGCTGATTTCGTGATTGTAGCCAATGATGAAAGTGAAAGAAAGTGGATTATCTGCCTCGAAACTAAGGGTGGAAATAAAACAAGAACAGAAGTTGTTCAACAATTAAAAGGAGCATACTGCTTTGTCGACTACTGTAGGTGTATAGGGAAGTCGTTTTGGGAATATGAAGAATTCCTTGATGGGTATCAGTACCGATTTGTAAGTGTTGTCCGTCTTAACGACCCCAGCAAGCGAAGCACAGAAAACTTTTATTACACGGAGAAATTGCATGACCGTCCCGAGGTTTTTCTGAAAATTTCACGAATGTTTTCTATCCATTTCAGTAAGCTAATTGATCCACAGTCCTGAAGGAAAAGCAACGACACACACAAACGAAACACCAGTCAACCTCGATTGGCACCCGCTCTCAGAAGAAGACATCCGCCATTTTGACGATCAAGGCTATCTCATCGTCCGCAATGTACTGGACTCAGACACCATCAACGAACTGATTGAGGCAAGCGACCGGCTCATGGCGAGCGATCGGCGCGAGAACCGTCAACAAAATTTCGACGGATTATACGACAGTTTCCGAAATAGCATCTCTATTCTTGATGCCTTCATCCCGCTACTCACGCAAAAGACCATCCTGCCCGTTGTTGTCCAGCTGCTCGGCGCGCACCTGCAACTCATGACCTCACACCTGATATACAAACACCCGGACCCCCAAGGCACTCCCGATACCACTCGCAGACCGGGTTGGCATCGCGACTATGCGATGGCAACAACAACACACGGCAACAAGGTGCCACGCATCTTGCTAAAATGTGCATACTACTTCACCGATCTGAGTGAACCCAATTCCGGCGTAACCCTTGTCGCTCCCGGTAGCAACCACCTCCTCGAACGGGTTCCCATTCCAAAAGAACAGGCGGATCCAGAAGGTGCCCTTGAAGCGAGTTTACAACCCGGGGATTGCCTACTGTTTGAAAACCGTACTTTTCATGCAGGGGCTGCAAATTTAACCAACCAGATCCGTAAAGGTGTAATGTTCGGCTACGGATACCGATGGTTGATGCCGATGGACTATCGGACACAGGAACAAACGTTGTTAGATAAACTCACGCCACTTGAGCAGTATTTGGTCGGTGAACCCTTCACGAAAACGAAAGAATTCATTCCCAGCGGCAGTGAAAGTCCCCTCGCTGAATGGTGTGAACAACACGGCGCGCCAGCAGTAAGACCCGTTCATTAGTCGTAGGAGGGGTTTGTAACCCCGATTGTGGGAGGAGTTTGTAACCCTAATACGCGGGAGGGGTTTGTAACCCCGATTATGTTAATGTAACAACGTCCTTTTTAACAATCTCTTTCGTATGATAATGGTCTGCACGAGAAATCAGTTCCAAAGTTTCCGGCGACAACCGTCCCCGAACCTCCTCAGATACGCGACTCTCACCGCGGTGTTGCGGTCTGTAGCGTAAGGTCAGGACACAACGATATCGATCCTGCGGTTTCCAAGGCAGCGCACCGTGTGTCAGGAGTTCAGAGATAATCACGAAATCCCCTGCCTTCGGTGTGACGTTAACCACGCCAGGTGGAATGTCATCGGCATCTTCAATCTTTCCGTTGTTATAGAGGTGTTCGGGACGATCGAAAAAGGTCTTGTGTGTACCGGGAACAACCAGCAACCCGCCATCTCCCGGATGTACATCGTACAGGTAGGGAAAAACGACAAAATCATCACAAAAAATGCGACCATCCCGGACCTCATAGCGGTTGCAATGCCATCCAAAATCTTCGCGTGCGCAATGCAAACGGAGTCCTTCCGCCGACTCCGACACGCCCGCCCGATCCGCAATCATCGTGCCACGAAAGAGTTGCGGCTTATCCCTTGTCAACTCTTTGATGATGGGCCAAGTCGCTCGGTGCAGTGTGAGTGCTTCTAAGGGTTTCGCGAAGGCAAAGCCGTTCGGCAGGTTTTTTTGGCTGGAATCAAATCCGGGAGGGAGTTCTTCGGTAGGCGTATTGATGTATTCATTTGCTGCTGCTTGTGCCGCTTTCAGTTCTTCGTCACTGAGAGCATTCTTCAGGTGAAGGTATCCGGTAACATCAAATAGATACCGCTGTTCAGGGGTCATCATCGCATTTTGCTCCTCATTCATGCCAATTGGGTAATTTATATTCAAAATATTCAGGATAAGCGTCAGGTTCGTAGTAGGGCGATTCATCGCCCGTTTTTACCTCTCAAACGCGCAATAAATTGCGCTACTACAAACCAAAATTATGAATCATCCTCAACTATTTAACTCGAAATGCCGATTTCTAAGATGCTGGAGTCTCCCACACAGGCCAATCATTCTCCTGCAGCTGCTTGAACAATTTATCAAACGCTTCACTACCGTCATCCCCCCACTCGTCCAGACGCACCCCCGGCGCATAAGATTCGTCCACGCCCTGCTTCATGAGACGTTCCGCCTGTTGGAGGTTCCGGTAGTAGTGCTTTACCCCCCCCGGCAAAGTGACAACAGAGATATGTCGCTCCCATTTCGGCTCAGGTGTCTCGGAATAGCGTTCCACAGCATCTTCATCTAACACAACCCCGAGACCAGTACCCTCTGGCACCTGCATGAACCCTCGCTGGACTGTGTGTGGCGTAACAATCAAATCGTCTTCATAAGCATGACTGGCAGTAACACCCGGCAGCGTGGCTGTCGGCATCACGGCTCCGAGATGACACGCAAACGCTGCGGTAATACCCGTACCGACATACTGTAGCAGGATCGGTGTATTCGCGGCAGCAAAAGCCCAGCCCGATGCCAATGCACTTTTGATAGTTTCATGACTACACAGCGCACCGTCGAAATCTCCTGCCCGAAGCCCAATCCAAGGACCAGAGGGTTGACGCGACGCGCCCTCTCGAATAACACCGACACCGTGCAGATAAAACGGAATCCGAATCTCTTGATGCAACCGCCGCCATCCCTCCACATCATACGCGAAAATCGGCTCCTCAAGACCTTTAACAACGGGAATTTTCTCCAGTTCCCGCAAGATAGGCAGTGCTTTCTCAACATTGATTAACGAACCGTTGAAGTCAAACTCCACACGGAAGTCCGGCGGCGCGACCTCCTGAATCGCCTCTGACTGCACAACGACATCGTAGAAGGCGCGTGCCTTGCACTTGAGACCGCGGTATCCGCGTTCAGCCGCAACCTGAACCTCGTCGGCAGTATCTTCGGGCGACATGCACGGCATCCACCATCCCATCGCGACCCACTGCCGAACCTGCTGTCCCATCAGTTTCCACGCTGGCAATCCGAGGTGTTTCCCCATAAGATCGTAGCACGCCATGTCGAGGTTAAAACGTCCTTCACCCATGACATGATCAAATGGGTTCGTGCCGAGATAGGTATCTAATACGTCCCGATCAAAAGGCGGTCCTGGATTTTCTCCGAGACCGATGAGACCGCTATCGGTATAGAATTTATAGACCGTGATCAACTCGGTCATTGCAAAATGGTAATATCTTTTACGAATCCGCTCCTCATAAGGCACACGCAACGGAATCGCTTCAATCTCAGTAATTTTCATCTGTTACTACCCTCACGGCACTAACTGCACCTTAATCGAATCCGTCCCTTTTCGAACCATCTCAAATCCCGTGAGATAGTCCTCCAACGGCAGTTGATGCGTCACAATGTGACGCACATCAATTAAACCGCGGTAGATATAGTCAATCGCCAACGGATACGCATAGGGTCCCAAATGCGAACCGTGGATGTTCAACTCTTTCGTATCACCGATGATTGTCCAATCCACAGTCACGGGTTCCCGCATGACACTAAATTCGACAAAGGTGCCTGCCTTCCGAATCATGTGTAGTCCCTGTTCAACCGCCTTCGGATGTCCCGTCGCCTCAATATAGACATCGCATCCGTAGCCTTCGGTCAAATCTAATATCTCTTGGACAGCATCCGTTTCCGACGGATTGATCCCGATATCCGCACCCAGCTTCTTAGCAACCTCTAACCGTTGTGGCATCAGGTCAATAGCGATAAGCACGCCGGGGTTTTTCAACTTCGCTGCGCCAATCATGCCGAGTCCAAGCGTTCCTGCCCCTGCAACCACGACAACATCACCAAATTCAATGTTGCCTCGTTGGACAGCGTGAATCGAGCAAGCAAGCGGTTCAATCACCGCTGCATTCGCTATCGGAATCTCAGAAGGCACCTTGTAGACGAGCGAACGCGCTGGAAACTTCATATAATCCGCCATACCACCATTGACAACCGGTTGAAATCCATAGATGTTATGGACTTGACAGAGCCAATACTTCCCCGTCCGGCAATACCGACATTCCCAACACGGAACGATCTGTTCCGCGATGGCACGGTCACCGATTTCAAGCTTGTATTTCTCGGTTGCTCCCGGACCGAGTTCTATAACTTCACCGATGAATTCGTGACCAGCGATTACGGGTGCCTCTACATACGGCTGGCGGTGCTCGTCACCCCAGAAAAGCGGCGCGCCTGTGTAGCATTTGATGTCGCTCGCGCAAACGCCGCAGGCATCTACCTTAATAACGACTTCACCTGGACCCGCTTCCGGCATCGGGACCTCTTCAAGGCGGTAATCGAAAGGTTCGCGACACATAATCGCACGCATCGTTCTCGGCATTCCGACTCTCCTTATGGAATTCACAGTAGCATCGTAAATTGACACCACCTACGGTTGTGTGTAGATCGAATCTAAGGGCGGTGCAAAATATGATAGGCGGCGATACCTAACGAAACATGGACGTTCAGCGATGCCCCTGCCCCATACATTGGAAGGAAAACGACCATATCGCAGGCAGCAAGCGTCCGTTTCGTTACGCCGTGGTCCTCGTGTCCCACGACGAGACAGATTTTATCAGGATAGTCTACTGCATCATAACGGACGGACTGCGCCGTAACTTCCAGAGCATAACTCGTGTAACCGTCCGCTTTGAGCGATACGATTGCATCCGCCGCCTGCTCTACATACCGCCACTTTACCCGTCTATGCTTGCCTCGCGCGACTTTGCGGACAAGCGGGTGGGGTGGTTGCGCACTGATACCTGTCAGGATGAGTTCTTTGACGCGGCACGCATCCGCTATCCGAAATGCTGAACCTACATTAACCGGGTCTTGCACGTCTTGTAGGATAAAAACCAGTTCTCTTTCCGGTGGTTCCGACTGTTTCAGAAAATCTTTGAGCGGTTTGCCGCGTAATTGCTTCATCCGAAATTTAAGCCGCTTTGCGCTGTATCAAACGCCGTCTCGCACTCGCGCGTGCAAGCCCAACATCTAACGTGATATGGTGATACTCAGTCATACCGAGATTGATCGCATGCGCCGTCTCGAGGTTGAACCCCCACTCGATCCATTCCGGTATATCTGCCTCTGGAACATCACCCGCGACGACGACTTTCATGATACTGATACCCTTCCCGATGTCATACGCGCGTTGGAGGTATTCGAGATGCTTGTCAAGGGGACCCCCTTCTAACATCCGACCCTCTTTGTTCGCTGTCGCCAAGATAACCTCAAGTTCTGGGTGATCAATCACAGCATCCATCACAGAACCTGTGTAGGTGTGCGTGGAGCAACCGATGACCCGGATTTTGCCAGCGGCTTTTGCTTCTCGGAACGCCTCTAACGCCCCCTCACGTGATACCAAATCTTCGGGGGTGGAAATGCCATGCAACAGCAAAACATCCAAGTAATCCGTTTGCAGCTCCCGCAGCGAACGCGTGATGCTCGCCTTAGCACCCTCGTAATCTTTCGCGCCAGTCTTCGTCTGAATGACGACTTCATCTCTGCGAATCTGTCGGACTGCGTCTCCGAGATGCGGTTGCGTCCCATACCCTTCAGCAGTATCCCAGAAGGTAACGCCTTCATCAAGTGCTTTCAACATCAGTTTGCTACCCGCTTCGATAGTATCGCAGGTGTTTTTAATCCGTCCCGCGCCGAAACAGAGCCGCGAGATCTCTAAACCCGTTTTTCCGTACGCTAAATATTCCATTGTGTCCTCCACATCCAATTATTGGCTTCTTCAGGAGATGCTTGTGTGACGATGATTTGTAAACTGGTTCAGATACGCTTTAATATACTTTAACCGAATTTCACCCAAAAACGCAACCCTTTTTTCTTGGTAACAAATCAGTTTTCAAGTATCATAAGAATAGCACTCAAACGTTGTAGAGGTATTATTCATGACCAAGAACCGTTCCCTGCGAGAAAACAGGCTGGAGAGCATCGCTGACTTAGCCCCAGAGGGGCACCATGTGTATAGGGGACATACACTTTTCAACAACACACCTGTTGAAATCACCATCGTTGATGACCGTGTTCAGTCAATTTGTGAAGTAGCCGCCGCGGATACCAACATACAGATCTCGCCTGCTCCGATAGACATCCAAGTAAACGGTTTCGCAGGGTTTGATCTCAATGTCCCTACCGTTACATCGGAGGATGTCTGTGCAATGGTGCGTGCCCTCTGGCGTGTCGGCACCGGTTTCTTGTGTCCGACAGTCGTGACCGGTTCTTTTGAGGGAATATGCAATTCCTTTCGTGCCATCGTAGAAGCGTGTAAAACAGACGCATTGGTTGCGCACTCCGTACTTGGAATCCATCTTGAAGGCCCTTATATCTCTGCTGAAGACGGACCGCGCGGCGCACACCCACTGGAACACGTCAGAGACCCAGATTCGGATGAATTTCAGCGGTGGCAGGACATCGCCGAAGGTAAAATCTCCATTGTAACCCTTGCCCCCGAAAAAAAGAACACCATTCCATTCATTGAAAAACTGGTTGCCAATGGAATTGTCGTCGCATTAGGACACACGAACGCTTCAGCAGACGATATCCGAGCGGCGATCGATGCTGGTGCGAAACTCTCCACACACCTCGGCAACGGTGCACACGCCTTAATCCGGCGACATCCGAATTACATCTGGGAGCAACTCGGTGCCGACGCACTCTGGGCAAGCCTCATCGTCGATGGACATCACCTACCACCTTCTGTCGCTAAATCAATGATGCGTGCGAAAACACTTGACCGCTGTGTCCTCGTCAGTGATGCTGTGGCGTTAGCAGGCATGGAACCGGGTATCTATCAGTTTGCGGGGAAATCGGTGGAGTTGACGGCAGAACGGTGTGTCCGTTTAGTCGGCACTGAATACCTCGCTGGTTCCGCTATTGAGTTAGCGCGCGGCATCGAAAATAGTGTCCGATTCGCTGGCATCTCGCTTAAAGAAGCGGTATCACTCGCCACGCTACAACCGATGCGTCTGCTCGACGCGAAAACGCAAGTAGAATCAGAAACAAACTTAATCCTCTTTGAATGGGACGCAGCACAATATGAAATCAATCTGATAGCCACAATTGTCGGGGGTGAGTTAGTGTATCACGCGGAACCACCACAGTAACACAACATCGGAGGAAACTACAATGCTAACCCGTTCAGAGATCGACGCGTTTTTTGAAAACGGATATATCATCCGCAAAAGTGCGCTTTCCCCAACAGACATCCAAGCCTCTCGGAGTGCCATTGATCGGATACTCCATAAGTGTCGCGTTGAAGGTTTACACGCCGATCACCTACGCTATATAGATGGTGAACGCGACGACATCTGGGGTGTCAATAACATTTTCCATCCGAGCATTCGTGAGCAGGCACTCGTGAACGCGCTTGCACACCGACAGATATTGGATGTTATCAAAGCACTTATTGGGGAAAGATTAAGGTATTACCTCTGTACCCTTCTCGTCAGTTCTGAACAAAAACCGTATCACATCAACTGGCACCGAGATTTCGCACCGGACGGAGAAGTGCCGCTTGAAACGCTGATGGGTCGGTTCAGGAACCACGTGCAACTCAACGGTGCCCTCTATGACGATGAGACCCTTTACATTGTACCCGGTAGCCATCGCCGCGAACTCACGGATGCTGAACGTACAGTCATACAGCAGACACCAAAAGCAGCGATGCCGAATCAACTTGTTGTCAAACTGAAAGCCGGGGACATCGTTTTTTATAATTCAAGTATACTCCACAAAGGCTACAATATTGACGGATCAAAACGGCAAACGCTTCACTATGCGGTTCTTACCGCACCGCCGGAGAATGAACCCCCAAATCCAGAAAGTCCAACGAGTCAAGAATGGCTCAATGAATCCGCTTTCCTGGAGAGTCTTCCCGATCGACTTAAGCCGTTGTTTGACAATTGGTTAAAATACGGATAGCCACGATGGACAGCGTACTAATTTTTCTGGCAGACCATCGCTGTGATCCAGCATAGCCGTTTGAGGAAGGGGAAGCATTTAAGGAGAGATGTATC